>NZ_DIEJ01000177.1:0-17379 GCF_002418565.1 Achromobacter sp. UBA5777
GCCCGGCGCGCGCAATTGCAGGCCTGGACCGCGCTGCCGGACCTTGACGTCATCACCGAATTCGCAAGCCAGACCGCGCCGCCTTCCCAGCCGCAACCTGCGTCCGGACCAGCCGCATCGCGAAATTCGTGGCGCGGCACCCCGGTGGCGGGCGGACGCGCGCGCGGCCGCGCATTCGTGGCGCGCACACCGGACGAGGGCCGATCTATGCCCGCCGGCGGTATTCTGGTCGCGGCGTCTTCCGACCCCGCGTGGACGCCCCTTTTCCTGCGCGCGGGCGCTGTCGTGATGGAGGTCGGCGGCTATCTGTCGCACGCCGCCATCGTGGCGCGCGAGTTCGGGGTGCCGGCTGTCGTCAGCGTCCACGGCGTGCTGCAAGGGATCGCCACCGGCGACATGCTGGAAGTCGATGCCGTGAAAGGCGTTGTCACAAGGCTGCGGGAGGAAGTCCCGGACTGAATCCGCCTACCCTTGCGTAGCCGTCGCCAGTTCGAACTGAAACACCGCCCCGCCCCCTGCTCCGTCCACCAGCCGGATTTCGCTCTGGTGCAGCTGCAGAATCCGCTGCACGATGACCAGTCCCAGTCCGCCGGCCTCGCCCGGCCCGCGGTTCAACGCCGACGCCCGCGTGAAAAGCCCGGCGCGCAGCGCCTGCGGAATGCCCGTCCCTGAATCGCTGACCTGCACCTGCACCCGGTTGCGCGACAGGCCGAGCTGCAATGCAATCTGTCCGCCCGGCGGGCTATGCCGGATCGCGTTGTCCAGCAGGTTCGTCAGCACGCGTTCGATCAGCCCCAGGTCCGCGCGCACCGGCGGCAGCGCCTGCGCAATGTCCGTGGTCAGATGCTGCTGACGCGCCTCGGCCGCCAGCTCGAACTTCTGCATCACGTCCTGCACCAGCTCCGGCAGCGAAAACGTCTCGGGTTCCAGGCGCACCAGCCCGGACTCCAGCCGCGCCAGTTCGAAGAGTTCCTGCGCCAGCCGGCCAACCTTGCGGCTTTGCGCCAGCGCGATGTCCAGATAGCGGCGGCGCTCGGCGGGATCGAGCGTCTCGTCCTTCAGGCGCAGCGTTTCCAGGTAGCCGTGCAGCGACGTCAGCGGCGTGCGCAAGTCGTGCGAAATGTTGGCGACCAGATCCCGGCGCTGCTGGTCCTGGCGTGTTAATTCTCGCCACTGATCCGAGATCCGCCGCCCCATCTGCGCAAACGTGCGCCGCAGCACCGCGATCTCGTCGCCGTTGCGCGCCGCCTGATCGGCCGGCTGTTCCAGCGCGGCCAGCGCCTGGCCGTCGTCGCCGTCAAAGGCGCGCACCGCGCGCGTCAGCGACCGCAACGGCCGTGTAATCAGCGCAAACGCCGCCAGCCCCGCCACCAGCCCCAGCAGGGCCACCAACGCAATCGACCACAGCGTCGTGCGCAGCACCGACGTGCGCGACACGTCCATCGCCAGCGCATCGTGCGCCTGGCCCTGCAACACCACGTAGACATACCCCTGTTCGCGCCCGTCCACGCGCACCGGCGCCGCGCTGAACACCTTCTGCGCGTCAAGGCTGCGCGGATCGTCGCCCGTGATGGGCAGCATGCCGCCGGCCAGCAGGCGCTTGACCGGCGCAAGATCGACGCGCTCGCGCTTGATCTGTCCGGGCGGCGCGGCGTCGCCGACAATGCGGCCATCGTTGGACAGCAGATAGACCTCGACCGCCGGGTTCACCGTCATCAGCATGTCGAACATTGAGCGGACCGCATCCGGCTTCCAGCCGCCCGCGTCCATCAGTTCGGTGGACCCCGCGATGTGCTGCGCCAGGCCGCTGGACAGCCGCTGCACAACCTCCTGCTCGTAGCGCGAGTTGGCGGCGATCTGCAGCCACGCGGACGCGCCGCAGCACGCCAACAGCAGCAGCGCAAAGACGCCGGACAGGCGCTGGGTCAACGTGAACCGTTTCATGGCTGCACCCCGGGCGCCGCCGCGAACTTGTAGCCGCGGCCCCAGACCGTCAGGATGCGCTGCGGGTTGGACGGGTCGGCTTCGATCTTGGTGCGCAGCCGGTTGATGTGGGTGTTGACCGTGTGCTCATAGCCTTCGTGCTGATAGCCCCACACCTGGTTCAGCAGGTCCATGCGCGAGAACACCTTGTCCGGATGCCGCGCAAAGAAATGCAGCAGATCGAACTCGCGCGGCGTCAGGTCCAGCCGGCGGGCGTCGACATCGACCGTACGGGCGATCGGATCGATCGACACGCCATGCACGGCCAGGCTGCCGGCGTCCTGGCGCGCGTTGCGCTCGATGGCGTCACTGCGGCGCAGCAGCGCCCGTACGCGCGCCACCAGCTCCAGCATCGAAAACGGCTTGGCCAGATAGTCGTCCGCGCCCAGTTCCAGGCCCAGAATGCGGTGCACCTCGCTGGATCGGGCGCTGGTGATGATGATGGGGATGTAGCGCGCCATCGCGCGCGCCCGCTTGCAGATTTCCAGGCCGTCTATACCGGGCAGCATCAGGTCCAGCACCAGCGCGTCCCAGCCGCCTTCTTCGAGCAGGCGCATGCCCGCGTTGCCGTCGGCCGCGTGTTCGACCGCGTAGCCCTCGTCGCGCAGATGCAGGCGCAGCAGTTCCGCGATGTGGGCGTCGTCTTCAACTATCAGTACGCGGCGGGGCGTATCCATGGGGCAACCTGGGGCGTGATCAATGCGCCTATTGTCGCCAATCGACGCGGGGCAAAGTTAACGATTAATTTAACTTTGCGTGAGGACTTCGGTATGGGCCAGGAGGAAGAATGCCTCCATCGACAGCCCACCGGAGACCGCCATGCTGGCCCGACCCGCCCTCAACAATACGCCGCTTGCCCCGCCGGTGTCCGCGCTGTCGCCCGCCGCGCCACAGTCCACCGCCCCCGAGTCCGACGCGAAAAAACGGACCGGCCAGCCGGCGCCTCCGGCTATTTCCCCCGTCATCCACGCCCGCTGGGTGCGCGTCACGCACTGGTTGAACGCGCTGGCCGTCGTCATCATGGTCATGAGCGGCTGGCGCATCTACAACGCCGCGCCCTTTTTCGATTTCACCTTTCCCAACGGCATCACGCTGGGCGGGTGGCTGGGCGGCGCGCTGCAATGGCACTTTGCCGGCATGTGGTTGCTGTTTGCCAATGGCCTGCTCTACCTGGCGCTGAACGTCGCCACCGGCCGCCTGTGGCGCAAATTCCTGCCGGTCACCCCCGGCGGTGTCGCGCGCGACCTGCTGGCCGCGCTGCGCGGCAGGCTCTCGCACGCCGACCCGCGCCGCTACAACCACGTCCAGCGCCTGGCCTACCTCTTCGTGATGGCCGACATCGCCGTGCTGATCCTGTCCGGACTCGTGCTGTGGAAGTCCGTGCAATTCGACCTGCTGCGGGACCTGATGGGCGGCTATGAAGCCGCACGGCGCGTGCATTTCTTCGCGATGGCCCTGCTGGCCGGCTTTGTCGCCGTACACCTGGCGATGGTCGCCCTGGTGCCCCGCAGCCTGCTCACCATGATCCGCGGCAAATAAGGAGCCTCGCATGTCTGAAAAACGTCGCGCTTTCTTGGGTCTGGACGCCCCGGCCATCCTGCGCGAAGCCGGAAAACTGCTGGACAAGCGCGTCGAGCAACCGTCGCGCCGCGCCTTCCTGCGCCGCGGCCTGACGCTGGGCGGCCTGGCCATGCTGTCCGGATGCTCGCTGTCCGACGACGAAAGCGTCGAACAGGCGCTGTCGGCCGTCTCCCGCTTCAACGACCGCGTGCAGGGCTGGATCTTCGACCCGGGCAAGCTCGCGCCGACCTATCCCGAATCCATGATCACCCGGCCGTTTCCCTTCAATGCCTTCTACGGCATCGACGACGTGCCGCAGGTGGACGAGGCATCTTTCCGGCTGGAGGTCACCGGCATGGTGGCCGACAAGCGCCGCTGGCGGCTGGACGAGCTGCGCGCGATGGCGCAGGTGGATCAGATCACGCGGCACATCTGCGTCGAAGGGTGGAGCGCCATCGGCAAATGGGGCGGCGTGCCGTTCTCGGCATTCCTCAAACGCGTGGGCGCCGACCTGTCCGCCAAGTACGTCGGCTTCAAGTGCGCCGACGACTACTACACCAGCATCGACATGCCCACCGCGTTGCACCCGCAGACCATCCTGGCCCTCACGTACGACGGCCGGACGCTGCCCCCCGAATACGGCTTTCCCATGAAGCTGCGCATGCCCACCAAGCTTGGCTACAAAAACCCCAAGCACATCCAGGCGATTTTCGTCACCAACACCTACCCGGGCGGTTACTGGGAGGACCAGGGCTACAACTGGTTCGGCGGCAGCTAGGTGATTTCCCGCTTTTTTTCACTGTCAAAAGGAACGCATCATGAACAAACTCACCACCGCCGCTTTGTCCGTGTGCCTGGCCCTCGGCGTCACGGCCGCTTACGCTGCCGACACCATGGGCAAGGAAGGCATGAGCAAAAGCGGCATGTCGAAGGAAGCGCCGGCGCAGGACGGCATGAAGAAGGACGGCATGTCGCACGATGGCATGAAGAAGGATTCGATGTCGCGCGATGGCATGTCGAAGGGGTCGATGTCGAAGGATTCCATGTCCCGCGATTCGATGTCCAAGGGGTCGATGTCGAAGGACTCCATGTCGAAAGGCGGCATGTCGAAGGATGGCATGTCCAAGGACGGGATGAGCAAGGACGGCATGCAGAAGTAACGCTCGCGCCGGGGCCGCGCCCGCCGGCCCCCGGCTCGAACCATTCGCACGGAACTCGCCATGAACCTCACACGCAGACACTTCCTTGGCCTGGGCGGCGCCGCGGCAGCCGCCGTTGGCATCGCCCCGCTGCTGGTCACGCGCAGCGGCCTGGCGCAAGCCGCCGCGCCCGCAGCCAGCTTTCCCTACACCCTCACCGACGCCCAATGGCAAGAGCGCCTGACACGCGAGCAATACCAGGTGCTGCGCCGCGACGGCACGGAACGGCCGTACTCCAGCCCGCTCAACGACGAACACCGCAACGGCACCTTCGCCTGCGCCGGCTGCGAACACCCCTTGTTCTCGTCCTCGACCAAGTTCGACAGCGGCACCGGCTGGCCCAGCTTCTGGCAGCCCCTGCCCAGCGCCGTCGGCGAGACCCGCGACCGCAGCTTCGGGATGACCCGCACCGCCGTGCATTGTGCCAACTGCGGCGGCCACCTGGGGCACGTGTTCGACGACGGCCCTCGACCCACCGGCCTGCGCTACTGCATGAACGGCGTGGCCATGACCTTCGCCCCGCAAGCCTGATCCGCCACCGCATCGCTACAAGGACCCGACATCATGTCCAAGCCCCCCACCCTCCGCCGTCTCTGCGCCGCGCTTGCCACCGCGGGCGGCCTGATCGCCTCGACCGCCGCCCCCGCCGCCGAACGCGCCTTCGTCATCCCCCCGCCCGCTGCGGAGCAGCCCGCAAATGCTTCCGCGGCACCCGCTACGCAGGAGAAGGCCGTCATCGCCGGCGGTTGCTTCTGGGGCGTGCAAGCCGTCTTCCAACACGTCAAGGGCGTCAGCAACGCCGTCTCGGGCTACGCCGGCGGCCAGGCCAACACCGCCAACTACAACGCCGTCAGCAGCGGGCGGACCGGCCATGCGGAAGCGGTGGAAATTACCTACGACCCCAAACAGGTCAGCTACGGACAACTGCTGCAGATTTATTTCTCGGTCGCGCATGACCCCACCCAACTCAACCGCCAGGGGCCGGATCACGGCACGCAATACCGATCCGCCGTGTTTCCCGCCAACGACAGCCAGCGCAAGGTGGCCGAGGCCTATATTGCGCAGTTGAACAAAACGGGGGTGTATCCGAAGCCGCTGGCAACCACCATCGAACCGCTGCAGGCGTTTTATCCGGCTGAGGACTATCACCAGGACTATCTGGTGCGCAATCCGAACAGCATGTACATCGTGATCAACGATGTGCCGAAGGTGGAGAACCTGGCGAAGACGTTTCCGGATGCATGGCGGGACAAGCCGGTGCTGGTGAGCGCGAAGGACAGATAGCGCGGGGGGAAACGCAGGCGCCCCGCGCCGGCCCTATCGTAAACTTCAGCCACTTTGGAATACGGGGGCTGGCCTACGGTGCACGGCCCCCGGACACCGTTAACTCTCGAAACTTGGCCCGCGTGCAAGACGCGGCGCCGCTTCGCCCGAGGCCCCGATGGTAGGTTCGCAAGTCCGAGTGACGTTGTCATTGATCGCACCAGCACTGCTGCTGATCTTCGGACTTACCTTCCTCGCCATCTGGTTCTTCTTCCAACGCAAACGCTTCCTGCTGCACCTTGCAGCAGGCTGCATGACATTTGCCTGTGGGGCGATTTCACAAGTCCTGTACGTGCCCCGCGACACGGGTCTCAACGCGCTCGTCTCGGGTTTTCTCTACACGGCTGCAGGATGCCTGGTGGTGCAGGGCGTTCTTGAACGTGCACGCATTCGCGTGCCCTGGGCCGCGTTTGCCCTGTATGCGGCGACCATCATGGGCGCGCTCTGGTACTTCTTCTATGTCGATCGCAACCTGCTCGTCCGCGTTTATGTGCTGAATGCGGGCTTCGGATTGCTGTTCTGCTACGCCGCGTGGCGGATGCGGCGATCTTCGCGTCAGCGTCCGATCGACAAGGCGCTTTTCTTCGTGGTGTTGCTTTTCGGCCTGCACTTTCTTCCGCGCACATTGCTGAGCATGGGAACGCTGGCCCCACAAGGCGCCCTTGCGTTTGCCGACTCCCCGTTTTGGCAGACGTTGCAGCTTTCGCTTGCGGTATTCAGCGTCGCGCTGGCGCTCACGCTGCTGGTTGCGATCGCCGCCGACGCCATTGACGAGGTCCGCAAGGAAGGCGACAAGGATTGGCTGACCGGCGTCTATAACCGGCGGGGCTTCGAAGCGCGCGTCCGCTCGCTCATGTCGAATGGCGACGCTGCCGTTGCGCTTATCGTCTGCGATGTCGACAACTTCAAACGCATCAACGACCTGCATGGCCATCAAAGCGGGGACAAAGTGCTCAAGCAAGTGGCCGAAGCCCTCAACGAAGCGGTGCGCAAGAACGACGTGCTCGGGCGCATTGGCGGCGAGGAATTCGGCATCTTCCTGCCCGCCACCGAGCCGCCCGAGGCCCTGCGCTGCGCGGAACGCCTGCGCGCAGCCGTTGAGCGGACCGTGCGGGATCCGGGCGACGAAGCGCCAGTCACGATCAGCGCGGGCGTGGCTCAAACGGATCGCGCCGAGTCCTGGGAAGTCATGTATCGGCGGGCTGACGCCAAACTGTATCAAGCCAAGCGGGCGGGCCGGAACCGGGTCGAGGCAGAGTAAAATCCGCCCCCCATGCGCTTTTCCGACTTCACCCATCGCCTCACCGCTCTAGGCGCCCTGCCCGTTCACCGTGGGCGGGTCGTGCGTGTCTGGTTGAACGGGCAAGCGCTCGACACCGGCACGCGGCGGCGTAGCGCCGAGCATTTCCTGCCTCTTGCGCTGCGCGATGCCATCCCCGCGGTGACGGCGGAACTGGACGGTCTTGCCCGGATCCGCTCCGAACACGCGGGCAGCGACGGCTCGCGATTGCTTGTCGAACTGGCCGACGGGCAGATGGTGGAAAGCGTGCTGCTGCCGCGCGACGGGCTTTGCGTCTCCACCCAGGTTGGCTGCGCGGTCGGTTGCCGCTTCTGCATGACCGGCAAGAGCGGGCTGATCCGTCAGGTCACGAGCATGGAAATCCTTGCCCAGGTCGTGCTGGCGCGGCGGCAGCGTGCGGTGAAGAAAGTTGTCTTCATGGGCATGGGTGAGCCCGCGCACAACCTGGACAACGTGCTCGAAGCCATCGACCTGCTCGGCACGGAAGGCAACATCGGCCACAAGAACCTCGTGTTCTCGACCGTGGGCGATCAGCGGGTGTTCGACGCCCTGCCGAAACAACGCGTCAAACCGGCGCTGGCGCTGTCGCTGCACACGACCAAGGCCGACCTGCGCGCCCACCTGCTGCCGCGCGCGCCGAAAATCACGCCCGAAGCCCTGATTGATCTGGGCGAGCAATACGCTCGCGATACGGATTACCCAATCCAGTATCAATGGACGCTGCTCAAGGGCATCAACGACGGCGACGACGAACTCGATGCCGTCGTGCGTCTGCTCAAGGGCAAGTACGGTGTGCTGAACGTCATCCCCTTCAACAGCCTCGAAGGCGATGACTACCAGCGTCCTGACGCCGAGCGTATCCGCGAGATCGTCCGCCATCTGCACGGCCGTGGCGTGCTGGCCAAGGTCAGGAACAGCGCCGGGCAGGACGTGGACGGCGGCTGTGGCCAGTTGCGCGCGCGTGCAGTCGGCGCGGCGCAGGTGGTTGAGTTCCGCAGATAGAATACCGGCACTCACCTTTTCCGATAGCGCGCCAATGGGAGCAGGCCCCTCCACAGATCGCTGAGCCGCAACAACCTAGTCAGCTAGTTGTTGCGGCGATCAGTCCTCGGTCTTCATGTCATCAGCAGGCAGATCGCCGCCAGATCAATATCTCTGTGCGGATGCTTTGTCATGCCTATTAACTCTGCGCCTGTTTGGGCGTATTCCCTGCCGTACACACTGGCGTTGATGGTTCCAATCGATCTCATCGCCTCCCTCGCCATGGACGTGTATCTGCCGGTGGTGCCGCTGATGCCGGCCGCGCTCGGCACGTCGCCCGCGCTCGTTCAGTTGACGCTGACCGCTTACATGCTGGTTCTTGGCCTGGGGCAGTTGCTCTTCGGGCCGATGTCGGACAGGTTTGGCCGGCGCCCGATCGTGCTGGGCGGTGCGGCGATGTTTGCCGTTGCGTCGTTCTTGCTGGCGGCCACGCATGAAGGCGGCGCTTTCCTCGGCTTTCGGGTTCTTCAGGCGCTTGGCGCTTCGGCGGCGCTCGTCGGCATGTTTGCCACCGTCCGGGATGTTTACGCAGACCGGCCCGAAGGCACCACCATTTACGGGTTGTTCAGCTCAATTCTGGCGTTCGTGCCGGCTGTCGGACCGCTACTTGGCGCGATCGTCGCGCTGACGTTGGGGTGGCGCGCGATCTTCACCTCGCTTGGCGCATTGGCAGTGCTGATCTTTGTTCACGCGTGGTTTCGATGGCGAGAGACCCGCCCCACCCCTTTCAAACCGCAAGATCGGACTGTCGTCTCCATCCTGGGAAATCTTTCCTTTTGGGTCTATACCACCGGCTTTGCAACGGCGATGGGCGCTTTCTTCGTCTTCTTCTCGATCGCCCCGCGCGTACTCATCAATCGCGCGGGCTGGGGGCAACTTGGATTCAGCCTGGCCTTCTCGTCGGTCGCGCTGGTGATGATTTTCACCACGCGCCATATCGGAACGTTCGCCAAGACGTGGGGCGTTCCGGGCTGCTTCGTCCGCGGCGTCTTGGTCATTGCAGGCGGGGCGATCGTGCTGGCTTTGCTATCGGCGTTCACGGAAGCGATGTTCATCGCCTTCATCCTGCCCATGTGGATGATCGCCGCAGGCATCGTGATGGTGGTGGGCGTGACGGCCAACGGCGCACTTCGGGACTTTGCCCAGGCGGCGGGCACGGCCGTCGCCTGGTATTACGGCATTCAGAGCATCATCGTCAGCGGGTTGGGGACGCTGCTGGTGATGACGCTGGATGGCACCACCGTGCGGCCGCTGGTTGTTTATTGCCTGGTCATGGCTTGCGTCAGCATGGCGGGCTACGGCGCATTGAAAAACAGATAAGGCGTGGTCAGCATGTCGCATCTTTCACCCCTGCGCCCGCAACCACCCCGCCACCGCTTGCACGGCTACCGACGCGTCCCGCTCCCCAAACATCGCCAGGTGATACGTATGCCCCTCGATCTCGGGCCCGAACGGCTGCACCAGATGCCCTGCCCGCAGCTCATCGTCCACCAGCGTTAGGCTGACCAACGCAATCCCATGCCCGGCCACCGCCGCCTGTATGGCGTGCCCTTCATCTGAAAACCGCAACTGCCCGGCCTCGGGCGGCAGCGGACGCCCGGCCACCGCAAACCAGCGCTCCCACGTCGGGTTTTCGGGTTGCGCGCGTTTCCAGTCGAAGCGGATCAACGGCACCCGCCCCAGATCGTCCGGCGAGACAACCCCCAGGCGCGGATTGGCGACCGGTCCGAATCGATCGGTGAACAACGGCTGCGTCACCAGCCCGGGATACGGACCCCGCCCATACCGGATCGCGATATCAACCGAGGACGAGCGCAGGTCGACGAGGTCGTCGCTGGCCTGCAACTGCAGGTCGATGTCGGGATGCTGGCGGCGGAAATCGGCCATGCGCGGCACCAGCCACTTCACGGTGAAGGCATTGGTGGCCGAGATGCTGACTTGCGCCCGCGTGCGCTGTTGCGTCAGCCGCGCCAAGGTCGCCTCGAACTTGTCGAAGCCGTCGCGCAGCACGGGATAAAGCTGCGACCCGGTTTCGGTCAGCGTGACCTTGCGCACCTGGCGATCGAACAGCGCGAGACCCGTCCCGGCTTCAAGCGCGCGGATCTGGTGACTGACGGCGGTCGGGGTGACGGCAAGTTCTTCGGCGGCGGCCTTGAAGCTGCCCAGACGGGCGGCGGCTTCGAAGGCGCGCAGCGCAGAGAGCGGAAGGGATCGGCGTTGCATGGACGGTTGGTCTAGGGATGAATTTTTCTCGTCTTATAGCTGACAAACCAACCTTTGTCACCGGTTCGCCACCGCCATACATTGTCTTCAATCGCCGGCACCCCACTCCCCCAACCCCGCCGGCCATAGATGAAGGAATTCGCATCATGCTCAAACAAGTCATCACCCAGCCCGACAACTACGCGCCTTTCCTGCTGTCGCAGGGCATCCAGTTCGGCAATCTGCTTTTCATTTCGGGTCAGGCAGGCGCCGCCGACGACGGGAAGATCGTGGACGGCGGCTTTCTGGCGCAAGGCGAGCAGGCCTTCCAGAACCTGCGCCGCGCGCTGGAGGCCGGAGGTTCCAGCTTGAAGGACGTCATCAAGGTCACGATCTTTGTCACCGACATGGGGCATTTCGACGACGTGGTGGCGCTGCGCCGCAAGTTCTTCTCGGCGCCCTACCCGGCCGACACCATTGCGGAGATCAAGGCCCTTTATGACCCGGCCGCGATGATCGAGATCGAAGCCATCGCGGCGGTCCGCCAACCGGAGGGCCAGTAAGATGACCACGCTCGACAATCGTCTGCAGACCGACGCGCCGACGCTTCCCGCCATGCTGTTCACGCCGCTGCACGTGGGCGCGCTGAACCTGCCCAACCGGCTGGCCGTCGCTCCCATGACACGCGTCAGCGCCACGGCGGACGGCCGAGCCACGGCGCAGATGGCCGAGTACTACGAAGCCTTTGCCGCCGGCGGCTTTGGCCTGGTGATCACCGAAGGCACCTATACGGACAAGGCGCATGCGCAGGGCTACCTGTTCCAGCCCGGTCTGGCGGACGATGCGCAGCGCGAGGCGTGGCAGCCCGTGGTGAACCGTGTGCATGCGCGGGGTGGCCGCATCATTGCGCAACTGATGCATGCGGGCGCGCTGTCGCAGGGCAATCCGCATCGGTCCGGAACCAAGGGACCTTCGGCCGTGCAGCCGGCGGGACAGCAGATGACCTTCTACGGCGGCCAAGGGCCCTACCGGATGCCTGAAGCGTTGACGATCGATGAGATTGCCGAGGCGGTCGACGGCTTTGCGCAGGCGGCGCGCCGGGCGCAGGCGGCGGGATTCGACGGCGTGGAGATACACGGCGCCAACGGCTATCTGCTTGATCAGTTCCTCACTGCCCACACCAACCTGCGCGAGGATCGCTACGGCGGCAGCGTGGAAAACCGCCTGCGTCTGACCCTGGACGTGATCCAGGCGGTGCGACAGTCGACATCGGCGGGGTTTGTCGTGGGCGTGCGCAGTTCGCAGGGCAAGGTCAACGACTTCACGCACAAGTGGACGGGCGGCCAGGACGAGGCCGCCCGGATCTTCAGCGCATTGGGCACGCAGCCCATCGATTACCTGCACACGACGGAGTTCGAGGCCTGGCGTCCCGCATTCGGCGAGGAAGGGCCAAACCTGGCGGCGCTGGCGCGCAGGCATGTCCAGGTGCCGGTGCTGGCCAACGGTTCGTTGCATGACGCCACGCGGGCTGAAGGCCTGATTGCCCGGCAGGAGGCTGACTTCGTTTCGCTGGGACGCGGCGCGCTCATGCATGCCGACTGGCCGGCCAGACTGCAGGCCGGCCGGCCGCAGGGGGAATTCGACCGGGGCCTGCTTGCGCCGATCGCCGACCTGGACAACGCGGTCCGCCATCGCGCGCAGGCTCAGCCTGCGTGATCAGCCGGCGAGATCTCGTGGACGCGATCAGTCGGCGAGACAGGTCGGCGTGACCAATCGCTCACGCCGGCCGGGTCTGATTGCCGCACCGACCCGGCCCCGCCGGCAGCGGCTCAGCGCGCAGGCCGCAATGACTGATAGATCCACGTCCCGATGCCGGTGATCGCGGCATCGCCATGCGCCATCCCCATCACCTGCAACCCGAGCGGCAGGCCATCGACGGCCATCAACGGCACGTTGATCGCGGGCGCGCCCAGCAGTGACGACGCGCACGCAAAGGAGACGTCGCCCGTCGGGTATTTGCTGTCGCGGATATCCGCCGCGATCGGCGCCGCGCCGCAGGCATTCAGGCTGACGAGCGCATCACATTGCGTGGCGAGGGCCGCCAGGCACTGGCGCGCGTGTTCGCGCAGCAGCAGGCATTCGCGGTACTCGGCCAGGGTCATGCCGCGCCCGCTCTCCAGTTGCCGCACCAGGCTGGGACCCAGCGTGTTCGGATGGTTAGCCACCAGATTGGCCAGCGACCAGCGCTGCTCCCACGAGATGAGCCGCAGCGACAGCGGCGCCGCTTGTGAGATGGCGCGCTCCAGTGCGTCGACCAGCAGCGAATCGCCGCGCCGGAGGATCGTCACGCCCTGCCCGGACAGCTTGTCCAGGCTGCCCTCGAACGCCGCACGGGCATTCGGCTCCGCGCGCGCCCAACCCTCGGTTTCCAGCGCGACCAGCCGCGTGGGCTTTTGGGCCGCCGGCGGATGCAGCGGACCATACAGGCCCGGATGTCCCGGGTCGCCGCCCGCGCGCTGGGCGATTTCGGCGGCCGCCGTCCACATATCCTCGACGGAATTGGCGTGGATGCCGATATGGGCCTGGCTCAGCCCCAGCCGCTCGCCGCGATTGAGCGCGCCGAACGTCGGCTTCAAGGCCCAATTGCCGTTGTAGCTGGCCGGCCGCAGGACGGAGCCCACGAGCTGCGAGCCGATGGCCATGGGCACCATGTTGGCGCCCACGACAGCGGCCGACCCGCTGGATGAGCCGCCCGGCGTGTGGCGGGGATCGAACGGATTGGTCGTCGGACCGGGGTCGAGAAACCCCAGCGCCGTGGTGACGGTCTTGCCCAGGATGATCGCGCCCGCATCGCGCAGCGCCCGCACGACGGCGCTGTCGTTCTTGGGGAAGTTGCCGTCGAAGGCGGCGCAGCCCATCTGCGTCGGCATGTCGCGCGTTTCGATCAGGTCCTTGATGCCGACGGGCATGCCATCGATCGCCGACAGCGGACGGCCGTCTCGGTAGCGCTGGGCGCTGGCGTCGGCCGCGGCGCGCGCCCCCTCCTCGTTCAGGACGACCCAGCCCTTGAGCTGGCCCTCCCGCGTGGCGATCACCTCCAGGCAGCGTTCCAGATAGTCCCGCGGCGTGTCGCGGCGGTCGGCAAAGTTGGCGCGGGCGTCATGAAACGTCAGTGCGGTGTGGGTGCTGGGATCGTAGGTCAAGTGTGGCTCCGGTAGGCTTATTCGCTGCTTTTGATGCCGAGGGTCCGAATCAATGCGCTCCATCGGGCATATTCGGCGCGGAAAAACGTATCGAATTCGGCCGGCGTCCCCGGCTGCACCAGCAGGTTGATGCCCTTTAAGCGCTCCTGGATCGCGGGTTCGGCCAGCACCTCGTTCAGGTCGCGGTTGATCTTCAGCTTGATGTCGTCGGGAAGGCCGGCGGGCGCAAACAGTCCGTACCAGGCCTCCAGCCGCAGGCCTGGCAAGCCGGCCTCGGGCGCATCGGGCACGGCGGGCAAGGCTTCCAGGCGCTGCGGCGACGCCACGGCGTACGCGTTGAGCTTGCCGCCCTTTACGTGATTGATGACGTTGCCCGAGGCAAACTGCACCAGCAGATCGACTTCGCCACCGATTGCGGCCATCGAGGCCTCGAGCGCGCCCCGGTAAGGCACGTGCATCACGTCTACGCCGGCTTCGCGTTTGAAGATCTCGGTGAACAGTTGCAGCGACGATCCCGAGCCGTTGGACGCGTAGGTGTATTTGCCCGGTTCGGCGCGAAAGCGTTTGATTAGCGTGGCCAGATCGGTATCGTCGATGCCGGGCCGCGTCAGGACAAGGACCGGCAGGCTGCCGATCTTGCCGATGCGCGCCAAGCCGTTTTCGACATCCAGCTTGGCATTCGGATTCAAGGCGGGAAGCGTGGCCAGTTCGTTGAAGGTCAGCATCAGCGTGTAGCCGTCGGGCTTGGCGCGGGCCACGTAGTCGGCGCCGATGAGGGTGCCCGCACCCGGCTTGTTCTCCACCACGACGGCCTGGCCCCAGCGCTGTGCAAGCCGCGGGCCGATCAGGCGGGCAAGGATGTCGGCGGTGCCGCCGGGCGTGGTCGGCACCACGATGCTGACGGGCCGCTGCGGATAGTCGGCCGCCGCCGCGGTTCCGGCCAGCGCTGCGGCGCCGCAGAGGGCGGCCATTCCTATCCGTCGAACCAACGTTCTGAACATGAATTTCCCCTTGTGCTGTTCTTGGCCGCGAAGTCAGGCGGCCGTGCCATCTTGGGCGCTTGCGCGGCGGGGTTCAAACGACTTTATCTATGGCACACTTAACTTTTTGTAAATCGAACCGCCGCGATGACCGCCCTGCCTCCGCTCAATGCGCTGCGCTGTTTCGAGGTTGTCGGCCGCCTGGGCAGCATCACCAGCGCGGCCGAGGAACTCAGCGTGACGCCCGCCGCCGTCAGCCGCCAGATCCGCCTGCTGGAGGAACACCTGGGGCTTCGCCTGTTCCTGCGCCAGCACCGCCGCATCGTGCTGACCACCATGGGCGCGGGGTATCACGCCGATATCGCGCGGCTGTTCGGCGGGCTGCAGCGCGCGACGTCCGAACTGGGCGAGCGCTCGCGCCGGCGCCAGTTCGTCATCAAGGCGCCGCACAGCGTGGCCATGCGCTGGCTGCTGCCGCGCCTTTCCGGGTTTCATCGCCAATATCCCGACATTGACGTCAAGCTCCACACCGCCGTGGACCCGCCGGATTTCGAGCGCGAGGAAGTCGATGCCGGCATCTGCATGGGCGATGGGCGCTGGCGGGGCCTTGTCAGCTACAAGCTGATGGTCAATGAATTGCTGCCGGTCTGCATCCCCGACAAATGCGCCCGCCTGCGCACGCCCGCCGACCTGAAAGGCGAGATCCTGCTGCATACGCTGGCCCGGCCCGACTATTGGGAGATATGGCTCCGGGCGGCCGGTCTGACAGAGATCGATGTGTCGCGCGGTTTGCGCTACGAGTCGTCCGCGCTGGCGTACGAGGCCGCGTTGGAAGGCTATGGCGTGGCCATCGCGCAAAAGCCCTTGGTGCAGAAAGAACTGGACGAAGGCCGGCTGGTTGCGCCGTTCGACCTAACGGTGGATCTGGGCGCGCAAAGCTATTACTTCGTGCTGCCGCCCGAGGATTACCGCAGGCCGTCGCCCGAACTCACGCAGTTTCGCGCCTGGGCGGCGTCCTGCGCGATCTGACCCCGCAAGGCGTATCGCCCCACTCGCAGCTTGGGTGACAACCTTGCCACCCGCGCGACCCCGTCTCGCCCGCTCAGTAGGCTACAGTGCAGGGTCGCCCTCAAGGCCCGCGGCGTCATCGCCGCGCATCAACGAATCCAGGAGCAGTACCGCAGTGAACGACACTTCCACGCCGGACACCGATATTTCCGACGCGCCCAAGGAACAGGAAGCCAGGCTCTGGCGCGACGACGGCTGGACCGCGCGCGTCATCAAGAACGAAGACGACGACGGCTGGGCCGTCGAAATGACGCTGGACGGACAGGCCGAGCCCGCCTTGGTCGGCCCGTGGACCATGGGCCGCGACAAGAAGAACCCCAAGCCGCTCGACGCGCCGGCCTTCCACACCCTGGTCAAGACGGCCAACGAAGTCCTGCGCCGCCACGAGCAGCAATTGCACGCCACGCTGCACAAAAGCGTGAAGATCGACACCGACGAAGGTCGCCTGACCATCAAGCTGGACATCGTGCCCGACGAGGACGAGCCCTATGCCACGCTCAGCGCCTACGACGAATTCGGCGATCAGCTCGCGCAGATCCGCGTGCCGCCGACGTACAAGCTGAACGTGCAGCGGGCGTCGGAATGGGCGGCGGGCGGCTTCGCCAGGCAGAGCTGATATTCCCGGCCTGTGAAGACTCCGCCCGAGCACGCGCCACAGCGTGCTCAGGCGGGCGGCTGCCGGGTAGTGAGCTGCCGCTTGTCGTCACATCGCGGCTTCTCTTAGAATGCGGATGATTCTCATTTTTCACGGTGCCGGGATTCTCCAGCCCCGCGACGCGCTGGAGGCAGAATGTCCGCGACTGAGTTTGCAGTGCCGCAACAGGGCATCGATGTCCTGTACGCGAATCACCATGGCTGGCTGAAAGGATGGCTGCGGCGGCGGCTGGGAAATTCATCCGATGCTGCCGATCTTGCGCACGACACCTTCATGCGCCTGCTGGTCCGCGGCGACACCGTCGAGGTGCGCGAGCCGCGCGCGCTGCTCACCACCGTGGCCCAAGGCGTGGTGTCCAATTTCATGCGGCGCCGCAGGATCGAAGAAGCCTACCTGGCCACCCTGGCCGACCTGCCCGAGCTTGAAACGCCCGGCCCCGAAACGCGCGCCATCCTGCTTGAAACCCTGGTCGAACTGGACCGCCGCCTGGATACGTTGGCCGCTCCCGTGCGCCGGGCGTTCCTGCTGTCTCAGTTGGAAGGCATGAAGCAGGCCGACATCGCCGCCACGCTGAACGTCTCCCTGGCCACCGTGCAGCGCCATATCGCGAAGGCTGCGCACCTTTGCTTCTTCGGCGCCTGAGCATCGGCACGGCCGCAGCCGCCTGTAGCACGGCCGCAGCCGCCTGTATCAAGAACGCCCCCTTACCCATGCCCAACTCGCCCGCGGACCCGAGCCCGACGGCCTTCCCCCAGCTTGAGGGCCCGCCATTGCCCGCCAGCGTCAGTCTGCGCGCCGTGGACTGGCTGGTCGCCCTGCAGGCGCCCGACGCCAGCGACGCCACGCGCGAGGCCTGCCGGCGCTG
>NZ_DIEJ01000065.1:0-18792 GCF_002418565.1 Achromobacter sp. UBA5777
GCCGGCCGGCGATGCGACCGAAGCGCGGTGTGGCGCGCCTGGCCAGAATTCAATTGGGGCACCCGCCACCGCACCCGCCATCGCGCCCGCCCGCGCTACCGCGCGAACAGCCGGCGCCCCGGCAGGTGGCCGCGGTCGAACCACGAACCCGACGCGACGGCGGCCAGGATGATCAGGCCGTAAATGCACATCGCCACGGCGGCGATCACGAAGAACACTGTCAGCGAACCGGTCATGTGCAGCGCGACGCCGCCTGCGCCGATGCCGATCAGCAGCCGCAGAAACCCCGCCATCAATGGCCACTTCAGCCTTCCGGCGCCCTGCGATGCGAAGTACAGCGAAAAGCCCAGCGCAAAGAACCCGTACACCGGACCCACAATGCGCAGATAACCGGCGCCGGCCTCCAGCATGTGATCCTGCGCGCCGAACAGGCGCAGCCACGCTTCGGGGAAAAACGCCGCGGTCAGCCCGATCGCTTCCGCCAGCACGAACGCCATCGCCCCGCCCGTCAAGGCGATGCGCATGGCGCGCTCCGGTTGGCCCGCGCCGATGTTCGAGCCGACCATCGCCACCATGGGTGCGCCCAGCCCGAAGGCGATGGGCATCAACAGATATTCCAGCCGCACTGCCACGCCATAGCCTGCCACCGCTGCCTCGCCTGCGTAGGCGCCCACCAGCGCGGCGGTCAGGGCCACCAGCGCGTTGGTCATGAGCGGGTTGATGGTGGCCAGCGCGCCCACGCTGAGGATGTTGCGCATCAGCGTCGCATGCAGCCGGCTGGCGACCAGCCGCGCGGCGTTGCGCCCGCTGGCGCAGTAGGCGCCCAGGATCAGCGTGCCCACGGCGTAATAGATCACCAGCGCCCAGCCGCCGCCCGCCACGCCCAGCGCGGGGAAGGGGCCCCATCCGAAGATCAGGCATGGCGACAGGGGAATCAGCAGGAGCGCGCCGCCGCAGATGACCGCGCCCGGCACCAGCATGTTGCCGGTGCCGCGGATGGCGCTGGCAAAGGCGTTCATCAGCCACATCAGGACGATGCCGCCGAAGATCACATTGGAATACGCCAGCGCGGCGTCGAGCGCTTCGCCTTCGGCGCCCAGCGCGCGATACAGCGCCGGACCGAAGGCCAGCAGCAACACACAGAAGGCCAGACCCAGCAAGGCGTTCAGTACGACCGCATGCAGCACGAGCTGATCCGCCTCCTGTTGCCGTCCGCCGCCCAGCGCGCGCGCGACCGCAGCGGAAATACCGCCGCCCATCGCGCCCTGCGACATGTTCTGCATCAGCATCAGCACCGGCACGACGAGCGCCACGCCGGCCAGCACCGGCGTGCCCAATCGAGCCAGGAACCAGGTCTCGATCAGGCCGGTGGACGACTGCGCCAGCATCATGAGGATGTTGGGCCACGCCAGCCGCGCCAGCGTGGGCGCGATGGGGCCATGCAACATGGCGTGCAAGCGCACATTGGCGGGGCGTGGCGGAGCGGTCGCTGGCATGGGGAGGGCCGGTGGACGTGATCGGCAAAATTTACGTGCATATGCCAATAACTGTCAATAACGGGCTGGACGTGAACCCGCCCGGGCGGTAGCGTTATGTCCTTGCCCGCCGATTTTCCTTTCTTGGCCGCCATGTCCGACGCCCCGTTTCTCGGCTCTGCCGTTCCTCCAGATCCGCTTGTCTGTAACGGCGCCGCGCTGCGCAAGGCGACGCGTCGCGTGTCCCAGCTCTATGACACCGTGCTCGCGCCCTGCGGGCTGAAAGTGTCGCAGCATTCGATCCTGGTGCACATTGCGCGCGCGGGTTCGCCGTCGATGACCGACCTGGCCCGCGCGATGGTGTTGGACCGGTCCGCGCTGGCCCACAACCTCAAGCCCTTGCAGCGCGACGGGTACGTGCTCATGATGCGCGACCCGCTGGATGGCCGCAGCCGCCGGGTGGAGTTGACCGAGACCGGCCGCGCCAAGCTGGCGGAATCCCGCCGCTTGTGGAAGGACGCGCAGAACCGTTTCGAGGCCGCGTACGGCGCCGAGCGCGCCGAGGCATTGCGCCACGCGCTGGCCGATATCTTTTCGGATGAGTTCGCACTGGCGTTCAGCCGTGGCTAGGCGCCCCCGGCTAGGCGCCCCCGGCTAGGCGCCCCCAGCTAGGCGCCCCCAGCCTCTTTCGAAGCGCCGGAACTGCTGCGCCGCGTTCCGCCCAGCACCAGGACAGCGCTCAGCACGCAACCCATGCCGGCCACCTTCTGAACCGATAGCGGTTCGCCCAGCAGGCCGGCGGCCAGCATCACCGCCGACAATGGCGCCAGCGCTGTGAACAGCGCCGCTTCCGAGCCGGGCACGCGCGCCGAGCCCGCATACCAGAGCAGAAAGCCGCCCACCGTGGGCACCAGCGCGTAATACGCGACCGCCGCGACCGCGTCCGGCGTGAAGGCCAGCGTCCAAGGCGCCTCAATCAGGCTGGCCGCCGCCGAGAACACCAGGCCGAACGCCGCCATCACCGTCGACAGCGCGAGCGGCGCGACCGGCGTGCGCAGGCGCTTGTTCAGCAGGATGAAGAGTCCTTCGCACGCGACCGCGCCAACGATCAGCGCGTTGCCCGCCAGCGAGCCTTGCGCATCCCGTTCGGCCACATCGCCCGACATCAGCCACACGCCAAACGCCGCCAGCGCGATCGCGGCCAGGGCAGGCTTGCCCGGCCGCTCGCCCAGCAGCAGGACGGCGATGGCGGCGGTGACAAGCGGCAGTGTCCCGAGGAGGATCCCACCGTCCACCGCCGAGGTGCGTTGCAGTCCCGCGATGAGCAGGGTCGTGTACCCCACGCTGCCCGCGACGGCCTGCACCGTCAGCAGCAGCCAGTCGTGCCCGTTCAGCCGGGGCAGGCGCGCGCCCGACAGCGCCATCAGCAGCGCGAAGCAGGGCAGCGCGATGGCAAAGCGCAGTGCGGTTGCAGTGAAGGGCGGCAGATCCGCGCCAATGATCTTGCTAGCGGTCACCGTGCTGCCGACCAGCACCATGGCCGTCGCCAGATAGAGATATCCTAGCCGCTGTTTGCTGATGACCATCGCGCGCCTTTCCAGTGGAAAAGCTCAAGGTACGTTCGGGCGCTGCGCTGGTCTTGAATGAAATTGCAGGAAAGGCAGGTCAGGTGCCGGCCGCCAACGCGTATCGGCGCGGCGACACGCCATAGGCGCGGACAAAGAGCCGCGTCATGTGGCTCTGGTCGGCAAAACCGGCTGACGCGGCAGCGCCGGCCAGCGCCATGCCCTGACGGATCAGGCGGCGCGCCAACAGCAGACGGCGCTGCAACTGGTAGGCATGCGGGGTCAGGCCTGTGGCACGCGAGAAGGCGCGCAGCACCTGATAGCGGGAAAGGCCGCTGGCGCCGGCCAGATCGGCCAGCGACAACGCGGCGGCCGGGTCGTCGTCGATCAGGGAAATCGCATGACGCAGGCGATCCGGCACGCCTTCACGGCCTGATGCAGGCACCCGCGCGCCACCAGTGCCGCCCGCCTGCGCCAGCACGCGCAACAGGAGAGCATCGCAGGCCAGCCTCGACGCGCCGGTGGTGGCTTGTGCGTAGAGCGCGAGGACGCAGCGCGCCAGATCGGGCTGGTTGCGGGCCGGGTGTTCGAACTCGTAGCGCAACGTGCGGGACAGCACGCCCGCGTCGCCAGGCGGCGGGCCGTCGCCCGCAATGTCTGCGGCGCAGGCGGCGACCACGCCCGGATCCAGATACAGCATCTGCCAGGCGCGTTCGCCGTCTCCGATTGGCGCGCCGTCGTGGACCTCGCCCGGATTGACGGTGATGACGTAGCCGGGCCCCGCCTCGACCTGCCCGCGTCCGCTGTGCGACACCTGGGCGCCCGCGCGCATGACGCCGATGCCGAACTGTTCGTGCGTGTGACGCGCGAACGCATGCCCGCTGCGGGCCGATACGACCTGCACGCCGGGGATGGCGCTGCGTTGCATGTTGAACTGGCCTGCGGGCATGGCGGAAGGGAAGGCAAAAAGGCGAGGCGAAAAAGGCCGGTCCAGTATCGCCCGCGAGTCTTGCCGCGATCAAGCGGGGCTACTGCAATCCCGTCCAGCGCGCCACGGACGGCTCGGCGGATGCCCACTTCCATTGCCCGTCCCGGCGCTGGCAGATCGTGCTGGCGTAGGCAGGTGCGGCGCCTTCGACCTCAACCGTGAACAGCACCTCGCGGCAATGCGCCAGCGGCGTATCGATGTCGCGCACCGCCTGGATGCTGCCGCGTTCGTTGCCCACCGCCAGGGCACGTTTGATCTGCCACTGCCGGACTTCACCGATGGGCAGCGCGCCAACCGTATTGGCCATGACGTTCTGCTGATCGTTCTTCCATTCGCGCAACACGTATTTCACCGTGGCGTCCACCGCAGCCTGCACCGTCACGCCAATGGCAAAGCCGGCGACGGGATTGGCTGTGGCCGCGCCGCTCAGCGTGCCGACCACCGCGCCCGTGGCGGGACCGATGGAGGAACTCTGGCAGCCCGCGAGCGCCAGGCTGGCGGTCAGCGCCAGCATGCCAAACGCGCGCGTCACTGCAGCGAACCCCAGCGGGCGGTCGCCGGTTCGGCGCTGGCCCAGCGCCAGTTTTCGCCGTCGCGGCAGACGGTCGTGACGTAGAACTCGCGTTCGGGATCAACGCCGGGCTTCTCGGCCGGCGTGTCCACCGAGAACACCACTTCCTTGCATTGCAGGTCTCCGCCGCCGATCAGCCGGCTGACGGTGACCTGGCCACGCGCGTCGTCCTCGATCGGCAACTTGTGCTTGACGTTCCAGCTGGCGACCTTGCCCACCGCGAGCGCGCCGGCCGCCTTGGCGATGGCGTCCTGCTCTTCGCCGCGTGTCTGGCGCTGCGCATAGGCCAGCGCGGCCTTCGCGCCGGCCTGCACGCCCAGACCGATGCCCGTGGCCACCGTGGCGTTGTCGGTCACCTTGTTGGCGATGGCCGTGCCGGCGATACCGGCCGCGGCGCCCGTGCCTTCTCCGAGCATCGAACTGCAGCCTGAAAGCGCGGTCAGCGCGGCGAGTCCCAGCAGGCAAAGCGCGCGGCCGCTCGCAAAGGTTGGCGAGATGGTGAACAAGCTGCGGGCCCTCCTGTGAAACTTGGCGGGCGCAAGTATAGGAGGGCGCGCAGCCGCGCGGCCGCGGCCTTTACATTTGTTGGCATTTTTGTGCGCGAGGCGCGGCGGTCAACCGGGGCGCGCCATCACGCCGCGGTCGACACGTCATGCTGCAGGGCGATGTGCCAGATCGAGCCGGGCGCGCCGCGCGCGCCATGTCCGCAGCACCAGCTTCTCGATCTCCACCACGCAAAAGAGCACCGCGGCGGCCACCAGCGTCAGGGTCCAGTACTCCGGCGGCAGCGGGACGGTGCCGAACACGCGGTTCATCGCGGGCAGGTAGATCAATGCGCATTGCAGCAGGCCCAGCAGGATCGTGACCAGCCACAGCGCCTTGTTGCGGAACATGCTGGGCGTGATCGGCCACCGGTCCTGCAGGCGGCAGTTGAACAGATAGGTCCATTGCGCCGTCACCAGCGTCTGCAGGATGACGGTGCGGATGAAGTCCGGATCGCGCCCGGCGGCAATCAGGCTCTTTTCGATGATGAAGGCGGAGGTGGTGAAGAGCAGCCCCACGAACGCGATGCGCCAGAGCGCGAAGCCGTCCAGGATCGATTTCGCGGGATCGCGCGGCCGGCGCTGCATCATGCCCGGTTCGGCCGGTTCAAACGCCAGACCGAAGGCCAACGTGATGGAGGTCGCCATGTTCATCCATAGGATCTGCAGCGGCGTCAGCGGCGCCTGTGCGCCGGCCAGCAGCGCCACGATGACCAGCAGTCCCTGCGCCAGGTTGGTCGGCAGGATGAACAGGATCGTCTTCTTCAGGTTGTCGTAGACGCGGCGCCCCTCGCGCACGGCATAGGCGATCGAGGCGAAGTTGTCGTCCGCCAGCACCATGTCGGCGGCCTCTTTGGTGACCTCGGTGCCCTTGATGCCCATGGCCACGCCCACGTCCGCCTGCTTGAGCGCGGGCGCGTCGTTGACGCCATCGCCCGTCATGCCGACCACTTCGCCCATGCTTTGCAACGCGCGCACCAGGCGCAGCTTGTGCTCGGGGCTGGTGCGGGCAAAGATGTCGTGGTCGCGAGCGAGCGCGGCGAGTTCATCGTCGCCGATCTGCTGCAACTGGGCGCCTGTCACCGCCTCGCGCACATGCGTCATGCCCAGCATGGCGCCGATCGCCAGCGCGGTTTCGGGGTGATCGCCCGTGATCATCTTCACGCGGATCCCTGCCTGGTTGCACTGCGCGATGGCTTCGATGGCCTCGGGGCGGGGCGGGTCCATGATGCCGGCCACGCCCAGCAGCACCAGCCCGTCCTGAAAGTCCGGATGGTCCAGCGCCGTGGCGCCCGGCGTGCCGGGCTTGTACGCCGCCGCCAACGTCCGCAGGCCTTGGTGCGCAAAGGCCTCCAGGCCGCGCTCCCAGTAGTCCAGCCGCAGCGGCTGTGGCCCGGCTTCGCCCTGTTCCTGTGCGCACAGCTTGAACAGCACGTCGGGCGCGCCGGTGACGTAGATGACGTTCCGATCATGATCGTCGCAGCGGCGCGCCATGTACTTGTAGCTGGAATCGAACGGCACCTTGCCGTGCTTGGCCACGCCCTCCAGGCTCTGGCCGGCCTTGGTCGCCAGCACCATCATCGCGCCCTCCGTGGGGCCGCCCACGATGCGCCACTGCCCATCGGCATCTTCGTGCAGCTGGCTGTCGTTGCAGATGGCGGCCGCACGCACGAAGCGCGTCAGCGCGTCCTCACGCTGCCAGTCCACGGGCGTCCCGTCCGATTCACGGGTGATCTCGCCGACCGGCCGGTAGTTGTCGCCCGACACGCGGTACACGCCCTGCGCCAGCAGCACGTTCTTGGCGGTCATCTCGTTCATGGTCAGGGTGCCCGTCTTGTCCGAGCAGATCACCGTCATCGCGCCCAGCGTTTCGACGGTGGGCAGCTTGCGGATGATGGCGCGGTTGCGCGCCATGCGCTGCACACCCAGCGACAGGATGATGGAGATGATGGCCGGCAGGCCTTCCGGCACGGAGGCCACGGCGATGCTGATCAGCGACATCAGCAGGTCGGACAGCGGCATGTCGAGCACGTAGCGGCCCAGCACGAACAGCGCCGCCACCATCACCAGCACCACCTGGAAGATGCGCTTGCCCAACAGTTCCATCTGCCGCAGCAGCGGCGTCTGCAGCGTCTGCACGTCCGTCATCATGCGGTTGATGTGGCCGATTTCGGTATCGCTGCCAGTGGCCACGACGATGCCGCGCGCGTTGCCCGCGCTGACGTGGGTGCCCGAGAATCCGAGGTTCAGGCGGTCGCCCAGCGGCGCATCACCCGGCAGGGGCGCATCGTGCTTTTCGACGACGGTGGATTCACCGGTCAGCATCGATTCCTCGACGCGGAAGTTGTGCGTGTCAAAGAGCCGCACGTCCGCCGGAATCTTGTCGCCGGGGCGCAGGATCACGATGTCGCCCGGCACCAGGTCGCGGGCGTCGATCTCTTCCTTCTGCCCGTCGCGCACCACGCGGGCATGGTTCGACAGCATGTTGCGGATGCCGTCCAGCGAGCGTTCGGCCCGGCTTTCCTGCACATAGCCAATGACGGCGTTGATGACCGCCACGGCCAGGATGACGCCGGTGTCCAGCCAGTGGCCCATCAGCGATGTCACCACCGCCGCACCCAGCAGGATGTAGATCAGCACGTCATTGAAATGGCCCAGAAATCGCAGCCAGGCGCTGCGGCGGGCAGGCGGGGGTAGTGCGTTCAGGCCGTGGGTCTCCTGCCTGCGCCGGATCTGGTCCTGCGAAAGACCGGCGGCGCTGGTCACCTGGATGCCCAGCGTCTCGTCGACAGAGAGCTGGTGCCAGGGGCGAGGAGCTTGCGGAACCTGCGTGTTCGCCTGCGTCATGACGTACGGCCTCCCGGAGGGACCGGCCACGTGACCGGGCCGGAAGTCGGGGGCCGCACAAGTCAGTCCGGCGTCCATGATACGACGGGCTGCCGGCCCGGGGCGTCACATCGGCCGCGCGCCCTTCAGATAGACCTCGCGCAACGCCGCCGCAAACAGCGCCTCGACGTTGCGCCGCAATCCGTCGGACCGCGTGAACAACGAGATCGGCGGAAGCGTCCAGTCAAACGAATACGGCACGATGGCCGCGCCCGCGATGCGAACCAGCTCGTCGGCGATGTCGGCCGGCAGGATCGTGACGGCGCGGTCGCTGGCCACGATCATCTCGCCGATCAGCTTGGATGAGTCGCTTTGCACGGACGGTGGCGGGGGCGCCAGGCCGGCGCGCAAGAAGATGTCGGCCACCTGCTCGCGGATCGGACTGCCTGGCGTGCCCAGGATCCAGTCCAGATCGGCCAACCGGTTCCATTCCAGGCGCGACCGCCCCAGCCGGGCGGCCAGCCGGCGGCTGGCGATCAGGCGGGGCTGCTGGTGGTACAGGACCTCGAAACCGATGTTGCTCAGGTCCACCGAGGGCGTGGCCCAGCCGACGACCACGTCCAGCGTGTGGTCGCGCAATTGGCGCAATAGCGCCGGCCCCTGACCCTCGTGGATGGTCGCGGTGAGCTGACGGCCCTGCGGCAGCGTGCGGCCGATGGCCGCCGACAGCATCTGGCCCGACACGAACGGAATGACGCCGATGTGCAGGTGGGCGGCGTGCCCGGCCGCCACGGTTTCCATTTCCTGCACCAGATGGCCCAGGTCATGGACCAGCCCCCGGGCGCGCGCCAGCACCACGGCCCCCATGGGCGTGGGGGTCATGCCCCGCACCGAGCGGTCGAACAGGGGTACGCCGAACATGCTTTCCAGTTCGGCCAGCGCATTGGTCACGGCAGGCTGGCTGGTCGCCATGTGTTCGGCCACCCGGGTCAGCGACCCGTGCTGCTCGATCTGCAGCAGCAGCATCAGGTGGCGCATCTTCAGGCGCGAGGTCAATTTCCGGAAAACGGCATCCGGATCAAAGGCTGTCATAGACAAGACATTAGGAAAGCGTGATGGGACGATATTAAATCCGAATGAACGCCTTATGTCTTCCACCCTAGAATTTTGCACATTCAAGACAGCGAGGCCACAGCCCATGAATAACCCCTCCGACCGCCAGGCAGCCCTGGACTATCACGAGTTCCCCACCCCGGGAAAGATCTCTGTCGTGGCGTCCAAGCCGCTCGTCAACCAGCGCGACCTGGCGCTGGCGTACTCGCCCGGCGTGGCGGCGGCTTGCGAGGAAATCGTGGCCGACCCGTCCAACGTGTACCGCTACACCGCCCGCGGCAACCTGGTGGGCGTGATCTCCAACGGCACCGCGGTGCTGGGCCTGGGCAACATCGGCGCGCTGGCCTCCAAGCCGGTCATGGAAGGCAAGGCGGTGCTGTTCAAGAAGTTCGCCGGCCTGGATGTCTTTGACATCGAAATCAATGAAACCGACCCCGACAAGCTGGTCGAGATCATCGCCGGCCTGGAAGCCACCTTCGGCGGCATCAACCTGGAAGACATCAAGGCCCCCGAGTGCTTCACCGTCGAGCGCAAGCTGCGCGAACGCATGAAGATCCCGGTCTTCCACGACGACCAGCACGGCACCGCCATTACCGTGTCGGCGGCCTTCATCAACGGCCTGAAGGTTGTGGGTAAGGACATCAAGCAGGTCAAGGTTGTCACGTCGGGTGCGGGCGCTGCGGCGCTGGCTTGCCTGGACCTTATGGTGGACCTGGGTCTGCCGCTGGAAAACATCTGGGTGACCGACATCGAGGGCGTGGTGTACGAAGGCCGCACCACGTTGATGGATCCGGACAAGGCGCGCTTTGCGCAAAAGACCGACGCGCGCAAGCTGGCCGAGGTGATTCAGGACGCCGACGTGTTCCTGGGCCTGTCGGCCGGTGGCGTGCTCAAGCCCGAGATGGTCGCTGCCATGGGTTCGCGTCCGCTGATCCTGGCGCTGGCCAACCCCACGCCGGAGATCCTGCCGGAAGTGGCGCACGGCGTGCGCGACGACGTGGTGATGGCCACGGGCCGGTCGGACTACCCGAACCAGGTCAACAACGTGCTGTGCTTCCCGTACATCTTCCGCGGTGCGCTGGACGTGGGCGCCACGACCATCACGCGTGAAATGGAAATGGCCGCGGTGCATGCCATCGCCGATCTGGCCGAAGAAGAGCAGAACGAAGTCGTGGCCGCCGCCTACGGCACCTACGACATCTCGTTCGGTCCCGAATACCTGATCCCGAAGCCGTTCGATCCGCGCCTCATCGTGCGCATCGCGCCGGCCGTGGCCAAGGCCGCAATGGAAGGCGGCGTCGCCACGCGCCCGCTGGCGGACCTGGAAGCTTACGAAGAGCAGTTGCAGCAATTCGTGTACCACTCGGGCGCGTTCATGAAGCCGCTGTTCTCGGCGGCCAAGCGCATCGTGCGCTCGGGCGGCAAGGCGCGCATCGTCTTCACCGAGGGCGAAGACGAGCGCGTGCTGCGCGCGGTCCAGGTCATCGTCGACGAAGGCCTGGCCCGTCCGATCCTGGTCGGCCGTCCCGCCGTGCTGCTGTCGCGCATCGAAAAATTCGGCCTGCGCCTGCGTCTGGGCGAAGACGTCGAAGTCACCAACCCCGAATACGATGAGCGCTTCCACCAATACTGGACGACGTATTGGGAGCTGATGAGCCGCCGCGGCATCACCAAGGAAATGGCGCGCGTGGAAATGCGCCGCCGCCTGACGCTGATCGGCGCGATGATGGTGCACCTGGGCGATGCCGACGGCATGGTCTGCGGCACGGTCGGCGCGTACCACGACCACCTGCGTTTCGTGGACGAGGTCATCGGCCGCCGTCCGGGCCACAACGTTTACGCCGCCATGAACATCCTGCTGCTCGACGAGCGCACGGTGGTGCTGGTGGACACGCACGTGAACGACGAGCCCACCGCCGAGCAGATCGCCGAATTCACCATCATGGCCGCGCAGGAAATGGCGCGCATGAATCTGGCGCCGAAGGTAGCGCTGCTGTCGCGCAGCAATTTCGGCTCGGGCAGCTCGGCCTCCGGCGAAAAGATGCGCCGCGCGCTGGAACTGGTGCGCGAAGCCGCGCCGGAACTGGAGATCGACGGCGAAATGCACGGCGATTGCGCGCTGGACGAGGGCCTGCGCATGCGCATCCTGCCGTCGTCCACGCTCAAGGGCGAAGCCAACCTGCTGGTGTGCCCGAATGTGGACTCCGGCAACATCGCCTACAACCTGCTCAAGACGGCAGCGGGCGGCAACGTCGCGGTGGGTCCGTTCCTGCTGGGCGCCAACGCACCCGTGCATATCCTGACCAACAGCTCCACCGTGCGCCGCATCATCAACATGACGGCCATGACGGTGCTCGACGCCAACCGCGTCGAAGGCGCCTGATCGCCATTGAGCCCGCCGTGCGATTCGCGCGGCCAAGACAATGCGCGCCGCTCCTCACGGAGCCGGCGCGCATTTTTTTCTGCGGGAGAGCGGCCGCGCCTAGTTCGCGCTGGCCTTCCAGGTGCCGTCCGGTTGCTTGCAGAACCAGAACTGCCAGGTTTCGGTCGTGGTGGTCCGCGAGAAATTACCAACCAGGAAGCGGCAGACGCGGTCGTTGCCGGCTTTGGTGGTCTGCTTGGGCGTCAACTGCACGGTGATCGGTGCGGCCTTTTTGCGCTGGTGCGTGCTGGTCCATTCGGTGCTCTGGCCGTCGGCCGAGCTGTTCAGCGCCTGGGCCACGGCCTCGTGAAACGAGGCGCGGTCGGCCGGCAAGATTTGCGTGATGAGGGCGTCGTTGAGCATGACGGCCGGGGCGGCGACCGCCGCCGACACCATGCCAGCGGACAGAAGCACTGCGGCAAGAACGCGGGGGTATTTCAAGATGGGCTCCCTGATGTGAACAGCCAGTAAGGCGGTAAGCGAGTCTGCACCGTGAATCTGAGCCGATAGTACGCCAAAAAAAGGCCGCCCAACGGGCGGCCAAGCTACAACAAGGGGAGGGTAAATCGTTGCGCGGCCGGGTTGCCTTTTTTATTGCGGGACCCGTTGCCGTTTCAGTTGCCGGCTCAGTTGCCGTGATACACGCCGGCAAACGGCATGTCATTCGGTTCCACGTTAGACACCTGGCCGGCGGCCTTGGCGGCGGCCAGTTCAGCCTGCACCTCGGCGCGGGTCTTGCCGGTGTGCGGCGTGCCATACACCCCTTGGAACGGCGTGTTGTTCGGTTCGGCGTTGGTGTTGATGCCGGCAGCCTTGGCGGCGGCCTTCGCGGCGGCCAGTTCGGCTTGCACTTGGGCACGCGTGGGGCCTTCGTACGGGGTGCCGTAGACGCCCTGGAAGGGCACGTTGTTGGGTTCGATGTTGGGCGAGGCGTAGGCGCCGGCGCTCAGTGCAGCCAGCGAGAACATCAAAGTGGTAGCAAGGGTCTTCATGGTAAACCTCCGATTTCTAGAGCCTGGGAGCGAATCCGGCGGCCTTTCCGTCGTGGTTCGTTGCTGTTTCCCGATGGCTTGAATCTTGCGCCGATCTAGAATGCGGATAAACCCGGATATCGGTAAAAGATAATTCCATCAGTGGAAAGATTTGACATTTAAGAAGACTAAATCACCATTTTTGGCATGCCGAGGCGGGGCGGATCGACTGGACTTGTGCATGGAAAAAATCGACCTCACCCGAGAAAAGGCCACGCTTCTCATCACGCTGTACGCCAAGGCGCGAGAAAGCGGGCTGCCCAATTCCGTGCTGCAGGACCATCACGCCGCCGACGCCGTCGCCCGCATCGATTACGATTTTTCCCGCCTGCGCATGCGCCGCGATGAAATGATCGGTCTGGCGACGCGCGCCCACACGCTGGATGGCTGGGCCCGGGAATTCATCGCCGCGCAGGGCGAGGCCACCGTCCTGCATCTGGGCTGCGGGCTGGACACTCGTGTGCAGCGGGTGGATCCACCCCCCGGCATCAGCTGGTATGAGGTGGACTATCCCGAGGTCATCGCCCTGCGCCGCAAGTTGTATCCGCCGCGGCCGGGCTGCACGCTGGTGGGCACGCCCGTCACGGATCTGGATTGGCTGGCGCGGATTCCGGTCGGCAAGCCGACGCTGGTGGTGGCTGAAGGCCTGTTTCTTTATCTACCCGAGGACGCGCTGCTGACCTTGCTGCGCACGGTCACGGCGCAGTTTCCGTCCGGCGAGGTGGTCTTTGACGCCTACAACCGTCTGGGGTTGAGCTGGGTGGCGCACAACCGCATGATCCAATCGACGGGCGCCGTCACGCGCTGGAGCCTGGGGCGTCCGCAGGAGCTGGAGGCGCAGGTGCCGGCCTTGCGGCTGCGCACGGTGCGCGGCGGGTACGAAACCGACGACCCCGCGCAGCGGGCACGATATTCGCTGCCGGCGCAGGCGGCGTTATGGCTGATGCGCCGGGTCGAGCCCTTGGGTAGTATGACCAGGCTGCTGCGCTATCACTATTAGCGGTCAGTAGTGCGGCGGCAGTTCGTCGCGCAGGCTGCGGAAGGGGGCGGCCCCCTCGGGCGCCTGCTGGCGCAGGTCGGCGACCTCGCGCATGAGCCGGTCGATCTGCTGTTGTTGGCGGACGATGATCTGGTTCAACTGCTCCAGAAGATCATCCGAGAAGCTGGCTTTGACCTCCAGGTCCATCAGCCGGCGTTCGATGTCTTGCGTATTTTCCATGGCGGGTATTAGAACCCATTCCCGCCCGATCACAGGAGAGAAGTTTGGTACAGCGGCAATGGCGGGACAGCGGCACGTGGTGGTGGACGGCAAGCACGATACTGGCGCTTGCACCGGCTGCGACCGCGCTGGCGCAAGCCCAGACGCTGGCCCCGGTGGTAGTGACCGGCACCCGGCTCGGCACCGCGGTGATGGACACGCCGGCCTCCGTCGATATCGTGCAGGGCAGCACCATGCGTTGGCAGCAGCCCGGCATCAATCTGTCTGAAGGCCTGGCCGGCGTGCCCGGCCTGCAGATCCAGAACCGCCAGAACTACGCGCAGGACCTGCAGATTTCCAGCCGTGGCTTCGGGGCGCGATCCACGTTCGGCGTGCGTGGCGTGCGGCTGTACGTAGACGGCATTCCCGCAACCATGCCCGACGGCCAGGGGCAGACCTCCAATATCGACATCGGCTCCATCGACCGCGTCGAGGTGCTGCGCGGGCCGTTCTCGGCGCTGTACGGCAATTCCTCCGGCGGCGTCATCCAGGTGTTCACGCAGGACGGCGCCAATCCGCCCGAAATCACCGCCAGCGGCTGGGGCGGCAGCTACGGCACATGGCGCTACGGCGCGCAGGCCAGCGGCGTCACGGGCACGGGCGCGGGTCAGCTGGATTACGTGCTGGACCTGTCGCGTTTCACCACCGATGGCTATCGCGACCACAGCGCCGCGCGCAAGAATCTGGGCAACGCCAAGCTGGGCCTGCAACTGAACGACGACAGCCGCCTGACGCTCGTCGTCAATAGCGTCGACCTGAAGGCGCAGGACCCACTGGGCCTGACCTACCAGCAGTTTCAGGACGACCCGCGCAGCGCGCCGGTGGCCGAACAGTACAACACCCGCAAGACGGTCAAGCAGACGCAGGGCGGGCTGGTCTTCGACCACCAGGTCGACGGCCTCAACGCGCTGCGCGTCATGGTGTATTACGGCCAGCGCGATACCACGCAGTATCAGTCGATCCCGCCCGCCGTGCAGGTGCCGCCCACGCAGGCCGGCGGCGTCATCGATCTGAAGCGCCAATACGGCGGCGCGGACGTGCGCTGGACCTCGGAACTGACGCTGGCGGGCCGCGCGCTGACCCTGATCGGCGGCTTCTCGTACGACACCATGCAGGAAGACCGCAAGGGCTACGAGAACTTCATCGGTTCGGGCGCAAGCCGGCAGTTGGGCGTGAAAGGCGCGTTGCGCCGCGATGAGACCAATCGCGTCTACAACGCCGATCCCTACGCGCAGGCCTCCTGGAATTTCGCCGACCGCTGGACGCTGGACGCAGGCCTGCGCTACAGCACGGTCCGCTTCGACTCCGACGACCACTACATCACCGCCGGCAATACCGACGACAGCGGCGGCGCGCGCTACCGCAAGGCTTTGCCCGTGGCCGCGCTGCGCTACGCCGTCAACGACGACTTCAGCGTCTACACCTCGTACGGGCGCGGTTTCGAGACGCCGACGCTGAACGAGATCTCGTACCGGCCCGGCGGCGACCCGGGACTGAACTTCGGCTTGATGCCGTCGGTCAGCACCAACGTCGAAGCCGGCGTCAAGGCGCGCATGGCCGGCGGCCTGCTGACGGCAGCGGTGTTCAGCACCCGCACTGACGACGAGATCGTGTCTGCGGGCAGCCTGGGCGGGCGCACCAGCTACCAGAATGCCGGCCGCACGCGCCGCGATGGCCTGGAACTGAGCTGGTCCGGCGAATTTGCGCGCCATTGGCGCACGCAGCTCGCGTACACGCTGCTCAACGCACGCTACGCCGACGACGGCAGCGGCGATATCCGCGCGGGCAACAAGATCCCCGGCATCGCGCGCCAGGCGGCGTATGCCTCGCTGGCCTGGGCGCCGCCCGAAGGCTGGCAGGCTGGGTTGGAAGGCCGTTACCTGAGCAAGATCTACGTCAACGACGCCAACAACGGCGACGCGCCCGCCTATTTTGTAGCGGCCGCCAGCGTCGGCTACATCAAGCGCGCGGGCCCGTGGGAGCTGAACGCCTACGCCCGCGTCGACAACCTGTTCGACCGCGACTATGCGGGCTCGGTCATCGTCAACGAAGGCAACGGGCGCTATTACGAACCGGCGCCTGGACGGAATGCGGGCGTGGGCGTGGGGGCGACTTACCGGTTTTGACGCGCGAGGTGCGTGGGGCGGTCGTGGCCCCGCCCGCGCCTTACGCCGCGGCGGGATAGCAGAACGCGCTGTCCTCGCAATCGCTGCATCCCGGCGCGGCCGCGGCGGGCAGGTCGGCGTGTTCGCACGCCGAATGCGCCAGGAATTTCTTCCAGCGCAGATTGTTCACGTTACGGCTCACCAGGCCCGGATAGTGGCGCGCAAGCAGCACGGTGACGTCTTCGCGTCCCGACAGACCCAGATCGCGCCACAGGTGGTCGGGCCGCAGGCAGGCGTGCGCCAGGACGCTGCTGACCCATGGGGTGGTGTCGGGACCGGGCGCGCGGTAGGCGTCGAGCAGGACGCGCATCAACAGCGTGAAACCGGGCTGCGGATCGCTCACGCCGATCCCGACGTAGGCGGCATATTGCTCGCGCAGCGGGGACAGGGATGTGTCGAAGCCGGTCAGCGCGCCCGGGAACAGGTAGTCCAGCAGGTCGTGAAGTTCGGCGGGCGACAGACCACTGCGCGCCAGATCCTGGTGGGCAATGCTGGTGCCGATGACGGCGGCGAAAAAGCCGGCGTCGGGATGAACGGGCGGTGCATATCGCAGCAAGGCATGCGCAAACCGCTGGGCCCGATCGGTGATGCTGGTGTCGGGAAGAGAGGGCGGCACAGGCACGGCGTCCATCATGATTCTTAATGCGGTAACGGTTTTATTAAGCTGTTAACTAAACAGTGTAGGGGCGAATATATAACGAAAAATCGGCGCGCTTCTGCCATATGCGGGTCAATCCCCGTTGGGACATACCCGAGGGTAATTAGCGGGGACAGGTATGATCGGCGTCCTTTCCATTGCACAACCCCCAAAACATGCCGCGCCGTTTCCGTCCCGCTGTCACCCGTCTGTTTGGCGCCGTCGCGCTGGCGCTGGCCGGCATGGCCGCATCGCCGCCGCCCGCCCTGGCCTTTGACGTCGGCGCTGTCATTGATTCGATCCGGCTTTCCCGTTATCCACTGCGCGAGCCCGAGCGCCGGGTGTGGGGCACCGAGAACGTCAAGGACGCGGTCCTTGTTGGTCAGATGGAAAACCGGCTGTACCTGTACCGGTACGTGCGCGAGGGGGCCAAGACCTTCAAGCTGGATTTCCGCTCGCAGCCGCTGGTGATCGATCCCGAAGGCTGGAAGGCCTCACGCGAGGACAACGTGGCGGTCCGGTCCCCGCGCGCAGGCGAAGCGTTCTACTGGGTCGGTTATGCCGATCGCGGCGCCGGCGCCGGCAAGGCCACGGGTTTTCTGGTGGACGACAAAGGTGAGGCCGCGTCGGTCAACGCCGACACGCAGCTTGCTGTCGTCACGAGCAGCCGCCCGTGGGACGAGGCGCGCCGCGCACAGGCGCTGGCGACGTTGCAGGCGGCGCTGCGCGACTATCCCACGCGGCTGGAGCCGTTTCCCGCGCAGGTGCGCTTCGAGCACCAGACGGCGCCGGACGTGACGGCCACGTTCCGCACGTTGCACCAGGTGGCGCGCGCCATTCCGCGTGCCAAGACCGCCGAGTTCAACCGTGCGCAGGCCGACCTGCGCCGATTCGTCATGGCGCAGGATTATCGCGAGATCGATCCGGACGGCAAGGATGCCGAGATGCTGACTGCCTTGAACGACTACGGCTTCTGGCTGGCCGAGTCCGGCGACACGGCGCAGGCGGAACGCATCCTGACCGACGTGCTGCGGCGCGATCCGTCGCGCACCGCCGCCTACCTGAATCGCGCCGACGCCCGCTGGAAACAGCGCGAGAAATCGCGCGAGGAGCGGGCCTATTACGAAGCGCTGGCGCGCGAGGACTACCGGCTGTATTGCGCAAAGCGCCTTGCCGCCAAGGAAGCCATTCCGGCCAACATCGCGTCCCGCATCGGCGCGGCGCTGGAGGCCTCGGCACTGGATGCGCAGGTATGCCGTCCGCGCCTGGCGATCTTCCAGGCGATCCAGGCGAACGATCTGGACGCGGTGCGCGCTCAGCTTGCAGGCGGACAGGATCCGAACGGCGTGAACGAATACGGCAGGTCCGCACTGTCCGTGGCCGTGTCGCGCAAGCAGCTTGAGACGGTGCGCGTGCTGCTGGACGCAGGCGCCAAGGCGGATGGTCCCGACAACGGGTTCTCGCTGGTCGCCAGCGCGTTGCCGGACGCCAAGGACACGCGCCCGGCCGCAGAGCGCTACGCGCTGGCCGACATGTTGATCGCCGCGGGTGCGCCGGTGGATGCGCTGGACTCGAACGGCACGCCGCTGCTGATGCGCCGGATTTCGTACTACAGCGACAGCAAGGAAAACCTGATCTATCTGCTGGAGAAGGGCGCCAATCCGAACGCGCGCGAAAAGAACGGGCGCTCGCTGCTGCATGCCGCGCTGCAAACGCCGAAGAATTTCTGGTTTGCCGAGAAACTGCTCGCGCGGGGGGCGGACATCAATGCCGCCTACACCCGCATGTATTACGGCAATAGCCCCATGTGGGAAACGCCCCTGCTCGAGGCCCTGCGGGAATCGCCGAGCGGCGACCTGACCCCGTCGGCGGCCTATGCCGTGCCCGAGCGCGTGACGTACGTGCTGGCCCACGGCGCCGATCCCGCGGTGGGCGGCTACGGCGCCAGCAAGGAAGCGCCGGACCGTAATGGGATGAATGAAGGGCTGTCGCTGGCGGTCCGCTACCTGCAGGCGGGCCTCATCGATCAGCTGGTGCAGGCTGCTCGCCCGCCGCAAGCGCCGCTGTCGACGGAGCCGTTGTCCAGTCTGCTGTCTATGTGGAATCAGGTGGAGCAACGCGCGGCGGCCGACGGCAACAGCGCGGCGTGGGACGGCCAGCGCGCGCGGCTGCGCGCCATCGCGGACCGGCTGGTGGCCG
>NZ_DIEJ01000066.1:0-21758 GCF_002418565.1 Achromobacter sp. UBA5777
CCGCCTGCGCCAACTGCCATGGACTGCGCGGCATGGGCGAAGGGCCGCTGCTGCCGCGGCTGGCCGGTCAATCGCGCGAGTATTTCACCGACCAGATGAACGCGTTTCGCAATGGCTCGCGCCAGAACGACGACGTGGGCGTGATGCGGGCGTTTTCGCAACGCCTGACCGATGCCGAGATCCAGGCGCTGGCGGCGTACTACGCCGGGCCTGCGCCCGCGCCGCGTTAATGTCGCTGGCGTCATGACGGCGTAACGTCCCAAAGGTGTACAATCGCGTCCGCCGCACCCGCAATGGGTGCGCGGCCGCGACGCTGTCGCGATCCCAGATGGACCCGGCTTGCCGGGTGGCTCGGCCGGGCGCCTATCCCTCGGACAACTCTCAAGCACCACGGGCGCTCGCCCTTATTTGCCGCATTCGGTTGCCTCAGTCGGTTGCCGCACTCGGCTGCCGCGCACACCGGCAATGCGACCCACGCCTGGCGCTTGTTCAATTCAGCTTAGCCAATCAATGTCAGTTCTTTCCAAGCTTCGTCGCGACTGGATGGCCAATCCGCGCGCGGACATTCTCTCGGGCGTGCTCGTCGCCCTTGCCCTGATCCCCGAAGCCATCGGTTTTTCCATCATCGCCGGTGTCGATCCCAGCGTCGGCCTGTACGCCTCGTTTTCCATCGCGTTCATCATTGCGTTCATGGGCGGGCGGCCCGGCATGATCTCGGCCGCCACGGCCGCCGTCGCGGTGCTGGTTGCGCCGCTGGTGCGCGATCACGGCGTCGGCTACCTGTTTGCCGCGACGGTGCTGATGGGGGTCGTGCAGATCGCAGCCGGCTTTTTGCGGCTGGACCTCCTGATGCAATACGTGTCCCGGTCGGTCGTGACTGGCTTCGTCAACGCACTCGCCATCCTGATCTTCATGGCGCAGTTGCCGCAGCTGATCGGCGTCACGTGGGTGACCTATGCCATGGTGGCCGCCGCGCTGGCCGTCATCTACCTGCTGCCGCGCCTGACCACCGCCGTGCCGTCGCCGCTGATCGCCATCATCGTGATGACGGCCGTCTCCATCTTTGCCGGCCTGGACGTCAACACCGTGGGCGACATGGGCACGCTGCCGTCGACCCTGCCGTCATTCGCGATTCCCGACGTGCCCTTCACGCTGGAGACGCTGCGCATCATCCTGCCGTACTCGCTGACGATGGCCGCGGTGGGTTTGCTGGAATCGATGATGACAGCGCAGATCGTGGACGACATGACCGACACGCCCAGCGACAAGCGGCGCGAATGCAAGGGCCAGGGCATCGCCAACCTCGTCACCGGCTTTCTGGGTGGCATGGGCGGCTGCGCCATGATCGGTCAATCGGTCATCAACGTGCGCGCCGGCGGCCGCACGCGGCTGTCGACCTGCGTGGCGGGCGTTTTCCTGCTGTTCCTGATCGTGGCGCTGGGCCCGCTGGTGGCGCAGATACCGATGCCGGCGCTGGTGGCCGTGATGATCATGGTGTCCATCGGCACCTTCAACTGGCGCTCGCTGCGCAACCTGGGCTCGCATCCGTGGCAGTCGTCGGTAGTGATGCTGGCCACCGTGGCCGTGGTGGTCTGGACGCATGATCTGGCGCGAGGCGTGCTGGTGGGCGTGGTGCTGAGCGGCCTGTTCTTTGCCGGCAAGGTGAAGGGGCTGCTCGACGTGGACGCGTCGCTGTCCGAGGACGGCCGCACGCGCACCTACCGCTATGCCGGCCAGATCTTCTTCGCCTCGGCGTCGCGGTTCTCTGCGGCGATCGACTTCCATGAGGACGTTGACCGCGTGGTGATCGACCTGTCGGCCGCGCATTTCTGGGACATCTCGGCCGTGGGTGAACTGGACAAGGTGACGCTCAAGCTGCGCCGGGCCGGCCGTCAGGTCGACGTCGTGGGGCTGAACGAGGCCAGTGCGACGCTGGTCGGCCGCTACGCGCAGCCGGGCGCATCCGCGGGACACTGACCCGCGCCGCGCCTGTCATCTGGCCCAGGATTCGGCGAAGGCCAGGTTCAGGCGGCGAGCCGCGTGACGACCGCTCCCGGATCCCAACGGCGGCCCGGCACGGCCGCCAGCAGCGCCTGCGTGTAGGGGTGGGAGGGATTGCTGAACACGTCGGCGCACACGCCCTCTTCCACGACCCGGCCCGACTTCATGACTGCGATGTGGTCGCAGACCTGTGCGGCCACGCGCAGGTCGTGCGTGATGAAGACGATGGACAGGCCCAGTTGTTCGCGCAGCCGGGCCAGCAGCGCCAGCACCTGCGCCTGCACGGATACGTCCAATGCCGACACCGGTTCATCGGCGATCAGCACTTGCGGCCGCATCGCCAGCGCGCGCGCCAGGCCGACGCGCTGGCGCTGGCCTCCCGAAAACTCGTGCGGAAAGCGCCGCACGGCGTCAGGCGACAGGCCCACCAGTTCAAAGAGTTCCTGCGCGCGGGCCAGCGCCTCGCGGCGCGGTGTGCCATGCACGATGGGGCCCTGCGCCACGATCTCGCCGACGCGCTGGCGCGGGTTCAGCGATCCGTACGGATCCTGGAACACCATCTGCACGCGCTGCGCATGGGCGCGGCGGGCGCGCGCGCCCTTGAACGAGAGCGGGTCGCCGGCCAGCGTAATGTCGCCGCCGTCGGGCGGCAGCAATCCCAGTAGCGTGCGCGCCAGCGTGGACTTGCCCGACCCGCTTTCACCCACGATGCCCAGCGTGCCGCCGCGCCGCAGCGTCAGCGTCACGTCGTCCACCGCGTGCGTCACACGGCCGGGCCGGCCGAACCAGCCGCGCTTGCGGTAGGTCTTGGACAACCCGTGCGTGGTCAGGATCGCAGGCGCGTTCCCGTCAAGGTCGACGCGGGCCGGTGCGGGCGCCAGCGGCGGCACCGCGGCGATGAGTGCGCGGGTGTACGGATGGCGCGGGTGTTCCAGCACCTGGTTGGCCGTGCCGCTTTCCACCAGTTCGCCGCGCTGCATGACAGCGACGCGGTCGGCAATCTCGGCCACCACCCCAAAATCGTGCGTAATGAAAAGGACCGCCGTACCCTTGCGGCGCTGCAGGTCATGGATCAGATGCAGGATCTGCGCCTGCGTGGTGACGTCCAACGCGGTCGTCGGTTCGTCGGCAATCAGCAGCGCCGGTTCCAGCGCCAGCGCCATGGCGATCATCGCGCGCTGCCGCTGTCCGCCCGACAGCTCGTGCGGATAGGCGCCCAGCGCGTGCACGGGGTCGGGCAGCCGGACGGATTCCAGCAAGTCCAGCGTGCGCTGACGGATCACGGCGCGCGACAGCCGCGTGTGCGTGCGAAACACCTCGGCGATCTGGTCGCCGATAGTGCGCAGCGGATTGAGCGCGGTCATCGGTTCCTGGAAGATCATGCCGATGCGCTGGCCGCGCAGCCGGCGCAGCGCATCGGGCGCAAGCTTCAACAAATCCTGCCCTTCCCAGAGCACGCGGCCGGCACTGGCCTGCACGCCTTGCGGCAGCAGGCCGAGAATGGTGCCGGCCGTCAGCGATTTGCCCGAGCCGCTTTCCCCCACGACGCAGACGATCTCGCCCGGGTTGACCGCCAGCGTCAGGCCCTTGAGCGCATGCGGCCGGTCGGCGCCGGGCGGCAGGTCGACGGTAAGGTTTTCGATGCGAAGCAGTTCGGTCATGATCGTTATCGTCAGAAACGCGCGACGGGTGATGCGCAAGCCGGGCTCGCGTTCCGCCCGGATGGAAGCTGCGGATAGTAGGGCCGCGCCGATGGGCTTGAGAAATGCTGATTCCTCATTTGCTCATGCGTCTGCGCGCGCCGCCGCTATCAAAACAAGTCGTGTCCTTATACGTTTCGTTACGCTCCAGGCACGCCGCTTGCTCCCTCCGCCAGATCGCATTTGCCGGAGTTTTCATGCCCGCTTCGCATTCCCTCGACACCACGACGCTGACGGTGCTGACGGTCAATACCCACAAGGGCTTTACCAGTTTCAACCGCCGCTTCATGCTGCACGACCTGCGGGAGGCGCTGCGCACCGCCAAGCCGGACGTGGTGTTCCTTCAGGAGGTCCTGGGCGAACATCAGACGCATGCCGGCCGCCACGAGTCATGGCCCGCGCAGTCGCAGTACGAGTTCCTGGCCGACACGCTGTGGACGGACTTTGCGTACGGCCAGAACGCCGTCTATCCCGAAGGTCACCATGGCAATGCCATCCTGTCGCGCTATCCGATCGAGAGTCACCGCAACCACGACGTGAGTGTGGACGGCCACGAGGGGCGCGGGCTGCTGCACTGCGTGCTGCGGCCCCCTGCCCTAGCCTCACCCGTGCATGCGATATGCGTGCATCTGGGCCTGCTCGAGCGCCATCGCGGCGAGCAACTGCGCCGCCTGTGCAAGCTGGTGTCGCACGACGTGCCGGCCGACGACCCGCTGCTGATCGCCGGCGACTTCAACGATTGGCGGCTGCGCGCTGATGCCCTGATGCGCGAGTGCGGGACCTCGGAGGTCTTCACCTCTCGACTTGGCCGGCCCGCGCGGACGTTTCCGGCGCGCTGGCCGCTGCTGCGGCTGGACCGCATCTATGTGCGCAGCGTGCGTGACTGGCAGCCGGTGCCGCTGGCGTCGCGCGTGTGGTCACGCCTTTCCGATCATGTGCCAATTTGCGCGGAGATTGCGCTATGAACCTGGGCTGGCGCGAAAACAACCGATACACCCTGCTGGAAAACGGCACGGAGTACTTTCCCGCAGTCGTCGAGGCCATCGACGGGGCGGCCAGCGAAGTGCTGGTCGAAACCTTCATCCTGTTCGACGACGTCGTCGGCCAAGAGATTCAGCAGGCTCTCATCCGCGCGGCGCGCCGGGGCGTCAGCGTTGACCTGCTGGTCGATGGCTACGGTTCCGACGAGCTCAGCGATGCCTTCATTGGCGCGATGACCGAGGCCGGCGTGCGCTTTCACGTCTTCGATCCGCGCCCGCGCTTTCTGGGCGTGCGCACGAACGTGTTCCGGCGCATGCACCGCAAGATCGTGGCCGTCGACCGCCAACGCTCCTTCATCGGCGGCATCAACTTTTCCGCGGACCACCTGCCCGATTACGGACCGGAAGCGAAACAGGACTACGCCGTTCTGGTGGAAGGCCCGCTGGCGGCCGACATTGCTGACTACGCGCGCGCGGCGCTCGGCAAGGGCAAGCGAGTGCTGCGGCGCCGTCCCGCGCGCATGGATCCCCTGCCCGCCGGCGACGGCGGCGGCCGGCTCGTGGTGCGAGACAACGTCAGCCATCGCAGCGACATCGAACGCTACTACCGCGCGGGCGTGCGCTCGGCACGCTCGGACGTGCTGATTGCCAATGCGTATTTCTTTCCCGGCTACCACCTGTTGCGGGATCTGGTGAAGGCCGCCCGCCGCGGGGTGCGCGTGCGCCTGCTGCTGCAGGGCGAACCCGATGTGCTGGTCGCCCGGCTGGCCGCCTCGATGCTCTATGACTACCTGATGGACAACGGCGTGGAGATCCACGAGTACTGCAAGCAGCCGCTGCACGGCAAGGTGGCGTGCGTGGACGAGGACTGGTCGACGATCGGCTCCAGCAATCTGGATCCCCTGAGTCTTGCGCTCAATCTGGAAGCCAACGTCGTGGTGCGCGACGCGTCGCTTAATGCGGCCCTGCGCAAGAGCCTGGACCGGCTGATTGCAGAGGACTGCCGCCCCGTCGAAATGCCCAAGAATTCGCGGCGCAGGTTGCGCCGCCTGTGGCTGGGCGTGGTGGTGTTCCACTTTTTGCGGCGCTTTCCTGCATGGGCCGGCAGCCTCCCGGCGCACAAGCCGCGCCTGCAGTCCGTGACGGCGGACACCGGCAGGGAGACGGCATGAAGATCCTGCACTCGTCGCCCATGCGGGCCCTGCGGCGCCGCTGGCCGCGGATCAAGCGCATCCTGCCCGTGCTGGTCCTGATCGTGGTGGCCGGCCTGCTTTATTACTTCGGGCGATCCGTGGACTGGCCGCAGGTGTGGGTGGCGATGCGCAAGATTCCCGGCCAGACCATTGCCATTGCGGCCGGCCTGGTGGTGGCGGGTTACCTTGCCTATGGCAGCCTGGACCTGCTCGGCAAAAAGTACACGCGCCATCACTTGCCCGCGCCGAAAGCGCTGGGCGTGGCCATGTTGAGCTACGCGCTGAACCTGAACCTGGGCGTGCTGGTGGGCGGCCTGGGCGCCCGTCTGCGCCTGTACACCCGGCTGGGTTGCCGCAAGTCGGTGGCGACCCGCGTCGCCCTGTTCGCGGCGGCATCGAACTGGATCGGCTATGCGTGGCTGGCCGGCATCGTGTTCGCCTTGGGCGTGGTGCCGGTGCCGGCGGGCTGGGAAATCGGCTCCGGGATGTTGCGTCTGCTGGGCCTGGCGCTGCTGGCGCTGGGCATTGCCTACGTGGTGACATGTGCGCGGGCGAAGCGCCGCAGCGTCACCTGGATGGGCCACCACATCACATTGCCGCGCGCCCGCATGGCGGTGGCGCAATGCGCCGTGGCCGCGCTGTCCTGGTCCCTGATGGGCGCCATCTGCTTTGTGCTGCTGCAGGGCAAGGCGAGCTATCCCGCGGTGCTTGGCATCCTGTTGTGCACAAGCTTTGCGTCAGTCATCACCCGCGTGCCCGGCGGCCTGGGCACCACCGAGGCCATCTTCGTGGCCGCGCTGGGATCCCAGATTCCGCCCACCGAAGTGCTCGGCGCGGCGCTGGCGTACCGCGCGGTGTATGCGCTGGCGCCGTTGTGCCTGGCGCTGGTGGCCTATCCCCTGATCGAGCTGAAGCTGGGCATGCGTAAACGCAAGGGAGAAGCTGCTCCCCCCGGCCAGGCTCGCCATCTGCCATGAGGCCCGCCATGAATCGACCCCAACCCGACTCAGCAGGCACCGTCGCCGCCTACCCCCGGCGAACCGGCGCGTCCGAACATGAAATTGCGTCGCAGGAGGCGCTGGCCTTGCGGATCGCGGCATTGCTGGGCCGGCGCTTCGTGCCGGACTTCCGGCCGACCCGCAATCGCGGCGAGCCGCCGCCCTACTACGTGCCCGACCGCAGCATCACCAGCCTGGCCCGCGCAAGCAAACTGGGCATCACGCGCGCGGCCGACTTGTTTGGCGGGGTGACGCCGCACGCCTTCGTGGCGACCAAATCCATCACCCACGGCGTCGTCGACGCGCAGGCGAAATCGCCGCAGGGCTGGGTGCGCCCGCTGGCCGGCGAGCTGGATGAGGTCGTGTTGCGCGGGTACACCGCGTTCACGCTGGACGATGCGCACCGCGCGGGCGAACGTCTGCTACAGGCGGGCGCGCTGCGGCTCAAGCCGGCCGACGCAAACGCCGGGCGCGGCCAGGTCGTCGTGCGCAATGCGCAGGAGCTGCGCGCCGCGCTGAATGGCCAGGACGCCGCCACCATGCGCCGGCTGGGGCTGGTGCTGGAAGAAGACCTGGCGCAGATCGCGACCTACAGTGTGGGCTGGATCCGCGTGGGCAAGCTGGAAGCGTCGTACGTGGGCACGCAAAGCCTCACCCGGGACAACAACGGCGAGCCGGTGTACGGCGGCTCGGCGCTGACATTCGCGCGCGGCGGGTTCGACGAACTGCGGGCGTTGAACCTGTCTGACGAGGAACGGCAGGCAGTGGACCTGAGCTGCCGTTACGACACGGCAGTGTCCACCGCGTATCCCGATTTTTTCGCGTCGCGCCGCAACTACGACGTGGCGATCGGCCAGAATGCCCGCGGCGAGCCCCGCGCGGGGGTGCTGGAGCAATCGTGGCGAGCCGGCGGCGCCAGCATCGCGGAGCTTTCCGCATTGCAGGCGTTCATGCTGTCCCCGTCGCTCAAGACGGTGTCAGCCTTTACACGCGAACGGTATGGCGCGGACGAACCGGCGCCCACATCGGAGCAATACGTGTATCGCGGCGAAGATTCGGCCGTCGGTATGATCACCAAATCGGGGGGCATCCTGGAGGACGACAATGGCCGCCTTTAGCGACCCAATCGACATCGAGGTGGCGGACCAGCGGTTGGCCGGCACCTTTCTCACGCCCGAAAGCAAGGTGCCGGGCGTGCTGTTCATTCACGGCTGGGGCGGCGACCAGAAATTCGACCTGGCCCGCGCCAAGGGCATCGCCGCGTTGGGCTGCGTCTGCCTCACGTTCGACCTGCGCGGCCATGCCGCCACGCAGGCACAGCAGATGCAGGTCTCGCGCGACGACAACCTGCGCGACGTGATGGCCGCCTACGACCGGCTGGCAGCGCATCCGTCGCTGGACAGCGGCTCGGTGGCCGTGGTGGGCAGCAGCTACGGCGGCTACCTGGCCGCCATCCTGACCGGGCTGCGCCGCGTGCGCTGGCTGGGCCTGCACGTGCCCGCGCTATACCGCGACGACGAATGGATGCTGCCCAAGAACCAGCTCAACCGCGAGACCCTGCGCGCCTACCGCAATTCCCACATCGAACCCGAAAGCAACCGCGCGCTGTCGTGTTGCGCCAACTTCACCGGCGATGTGCTGATCGTGGAGGCCGAGCACGATGTCTATATCCCGCACTCCACGATCATGAATTACCGGTCGGCGTTTCGCCGGTCGCATTCGCTGACGCACCGCATCCTGGACGGCGCGGACCATGCGCTGACCGACAAGGCCTCGCAGCGGGCCTACACATCGATCCTGGTGAACTGGGTGACGGAGATGGTGATGGGCGCGCGGGTCGGCCGGGCGCGGCCTGTGCCGTAGCCGGGGGCCGGCAGCGCCGGCAAGCCGGGCGGCGGCAGATCAGGGCTTCGGGCTCAGCATGTCCGATAGCGCGTCGCCCAGTTCCTTGACGGCGCCCGCCACGCCTTCCGCCGCGCCTTCTGCCCCCACCCCGATGGCGTGCCCGAACCCGCGCGCCACCTGCGCGGAAAAGCCGCGCGTGACCGAGAACTTCGGGTTGTCGAGGCTGCCGGCCAGTGCGAATTCAAACCGGATGACTCCGCTCTTGTCCTTCATCGCCGCCAGCACCGCCTTGCGCGGCAATGAAAACAGGCTGCCGTCGCCGCTGAACTTCAGGTTGTGCAACGCCACGGTGCCGGACGCCTTGAGTTCGCGGCGTGCGATGGCCGTCTTCATGTCCAGGTCCATGGAGCCGCCGGACAGCGAGCCGGCGCCGTTATCGGCCAGATAGGGCGCCGCATGGCGGATATCCATGTTGCGCACTGCCACCGTGATGTCGGCGTCCGCACCGCCCACCACCAGCTTGCCCTTCGCCCGCACGGTGGCCTCGCCGTTGCGGTTGTCTTCGACCTTGCCGGTGAACTCCAGGTCGCTGGCGGTGCCGTCGCCAGGAATCACGACGGGCTGCAGGTGGGCCTGCACGTCCTTGAATGGGATGCGATGCGGCGGTTTGGACACCGCCCCGTCAAGATAATCCAGGCGGCCATCGCGCATAATGAGCTCGGCCACGCGGATGGGACCGTTGCGCCGCGTCTTGCCATCGCCGTCGCCGGCGCGCAGCGCCGCCTGCAGCGCGGGGGAAATCTGCATGTCGCCGTCGGGGCTGCGCACCACGGCAAAGTCGAAACCTTCGACGATGATCCGTTTGAACACGGCCTCGCGGCGCAGGAACGCGGTCCATTCCGGTTCAAGTTCCACGCGCCGGGCACGCGCGCCGGGCTGCCCGGACGCGCCCGGCACGGCGACGTCGGTCAGCACCACCTGACGCAGGCCGACCTGCACGTCGCCGACCTGGCTGCGCGGCCCCAGAATGCTGGCGATGCGCTGCTCGACCACGCGGGTGGCGGCGAGCGCCAGTACCGCGACCACCGCACCAATCAACAGCAAAATCGCCAGGGCTGTACCCCAGCGTGACCGGCCTCGCGCGTTGGCGGCGTTCGAACTCATTATGGTTTCCGAAGTTGTAGGGGACGTCGGCGCGAAAGCCGCGCATGCCTTGCACCATAGCGAGGCGCGGCGGCCGGCGCAACCTGACCATCGTCCGGGATGCGCAATCGTTCATCAATGCTCGATAAGGATGAGACGGTTTGCGGCGCAAGGATGCCTCAATCCGTCCTTCGCCTCAAACCTTCTCACGCCGCCACGACAGGCGCCAGTAGCGTTCGGGTCGGGATGCCGACGCGCCCACCAGCGACATGTCAGGCTGCACGTCGAGCGGATCAAGCGCCAGGCTGCTGCGTGCGGCCAATGCGCGCTGCCGCGCGCGGTCGGCGTCAACCTCCGCCCCGACATCCAGCGGCGAGGCCAGGATCCGCCGGCCGAGCAAATCGGATAGGCGTTCCTGGACGGCCCCCGGCTCGGCTTCCGCGACCTCTTCGTAGGTCACCCACTCCACGCGGTGGAACAGCGCGCGCAGGGTCAGGCAAGCCTCGGACACGCGCACGTGAGCCGCACTGCAAAGTCCAAGCGGCATCAGGACGACTCGTGGCCGCAGCGCGGACACTGCCGCGGCCAACGCGCCCGTCAGGCGTCCCTCCTCGCCGCTTTCCAGATACTCGTCGTGCAGCAAGTCCATCTGCACGCCCCGCACGCCCAGCAGCGACAACGCGCGATCGTTGCGGGCACGGCGGTCAAGAACGGCCTCCCGGCCGTCCTTGACACCGCGGCCGCGGTCCGCCGCGCTGACCGCTTCAGTCACTAACGGCAAGCCGGAGTACACCGTCAGAACGGTGCTGTCCGGACGCGCCGCGAGCAGGCCCCCGCAACCGACAACAGCGTCGTTGAAGCAGGAAGAAACCGCGACCAGTCTGCCTTCGCGAAGCATTCCGTCCTCGCTGTCCGGCTACCAGTACGGGGGTTGGTTGTAGTACTGATGGATACCGCGTGCCCAGGTCTCGTCCGCCATGCTGGGCCAATTGTCCTTGTCGAACCCTTCCGCGTTCTTGAGCACGTCCTTGTCCACATTCAGCACGAAGCACTTGCGGTCGGTATCCAACGTCAGCGCGCTCCACGGAATGGCGTACAGCTTGTCGCCGATGCCAAGGATGCCGCCGCGCGACAGCACGGCATACGCAATGCGTCCGCGGGGCACGTCCACCATGATTTCCTGGATGCTGCCCAGCGTTTCGCCGGCGGGGTTGTAGACGTCATTGCCTTCCAGCGTGCTGGCCGCCATGATTTCCGGCCCGGGACCGCTTGGATCGCTCTTCGGGCCGCCCACGATCTTGGTTTCACCTTGCGCCTGCCCGGCGCCTGTCAATGGTTGGTTCATGGTGAGTCTCCTTCGATGAATGGTCCGCGTGGCGAACGGCTCGCCACGCGGACCACTCTCAAGCAAGCCGTGTGCCGAAGCTGCGGATTAGTGCCTGCGTGGGACCGGCGGCTGGCGCCGCGGCATTTTTTACATTCGTCCCCACAAAAATGCCGGGGCCGGCCCTGCGGTGCGCAGAGCAGGCCCCGGCGGTGGCGTGACACCCGGCGGGCGCTAGCGGCGCTTGCCGTGATCCGACATCATGCAGATGCCGGCCAGCACGCCCAGCAGCACCGCGCCTGCGATGCTCTTCCAGGCGTTTTCGTGCACGTAGTCGTCCGTCGCGTGCGATACCTCGCGCGCCCGGGACCACGCGGCGCGTTCCCAGCCGCGCGCCTGATCGCGCGCGGCGTCCAGCCGCTGCTTGAGCTTGTCGCGCGCGGATTCGATCTCGGATCCGCTGTAGCTGGCAGTGCTGCGCAGCAGATCCTCGGTGCCCGAAATCAGGTCACGCATCGTTTGCGAAGACGTGTCCGACGAGTGAAACATATCGCGCAGCCTATCTCGCTTGTTCATGAGTTCTCCTTGAAAAACTGCGGGTCGCTCCCCCCGCGGCACGGCGCACGCGGAGCGCGGCCCGCAGGCCGCATGCCTTGCAGGACCGTCACAGATGGTCGATGCCCGGCGTCTGTTGCGGGTCCAGACCCGGCATGGGATTCGGAATGCTGTCGGGAGGCCAGTTGCCTTTCTCGTCCTTGCCCGTTTCCGGGACATCCGGCTTGGGTTGTTCGGCGGGCGAATGGTCGGGCGTTTGCTGACCGCCCTGCCCGGGCTGTTGGGAACTCGTCCCTCCGGTATTTGCCATGATGTGCCTCCTGAAATGAAAAGATCGTCGGGCCGGCGTGTCAGCCCGCCCACCACTGCTTGATCGTGGCGCGAAGCGCGGCGCCGCCCGACGCGGCATCTTCCTTGCGCAACGCCTTGAAGTACGCGCCGATCTGTTTGGCCGGAATGTGCGGGGGCAACGGCGGCATCTCGGGATCGGTCACCATCTCCAGCACCACCGGACGTCCTGCCGCCAGAGCGCGGTCCCACGCCGGGCCCACGTCGTCGGGGCTGTCGACCCGGATGCCTTCCAGGCCCAGCATCCGGCCATACTCCGCGTACGAAAACTTGGGCAGCCACTGCGAATCCGGAAAACGCGGATCGCCACCCATCACCCGCTGCTCCCACGTCACCAGGTTCAGGTCACCGTTATTCAGCACCATGACGACCAGCGTGGGGTTGCCCCAGTCCTTCCAGCGATGCGCAATGGTGATGAGCTCGTTGATGCCCAGCATCTGCATGGCGCCGTCGCCCACCAGCGCGATGACCGGCCTGTCGGGATAGGCCTCCTTTGCCGCGATGGCGTATGGCACGCCGCAACCCATCGTGGCCAGCCCGCCCGACACCGATCCCATCATGCCCGCCTGAATGTCGATATTGCGGGCGTACCAGTTGGCGGCCGAGCCCGAGTCGCACGTCAGGATGGTCTGCGGCGGCAGGCGCTTGGACAGCTCCAGGAACGGCCGCTGGGGATTGATCGGCTTGGCGTCGACCATCGCGCGGGCATGCACCGTCTCGCGCCACGCCGCGACCTGCTTTTCTATCCGGTCACGCCAGCGGCGCGCTTTCTTGGGTTCCAGCAGTGGAATCAATGCCTCCAGCGTCAGCCGGCTGTCACCCACGAGGCCGATTTCCACGGGATAGCGCAGGCTGAGCTTGCGCCCGTCGCGGTCGATCTGCACCGCGCGCGCCTGACCTTCCTGGGGCAGGAACTCCGCATACGGAAACGACGTGCCCACCATCAATAGCGTGTCGCACTCGTTCATCATGTCCCAGCTGGGCTGCGTGCCCAGCAGGCCGATGGCGCCCGTCACGTAAGGCAGGCTGTCCGGCAGCACCGCCTTGCCGAGCAGCGCCTTGGCCACGCCCGCGCCCAGCCGTTCCGCGACCTGGCTGACCTGCTCGCCCGCCTGCAGCGCGCCCGCGCCGACCAGGATCGCCACCTTCTCGCCGCGATTCAGGATGTCGGCCGCGTTGCGCAGCGCGTCCGGGCCGGGGACCGCGGCGTGGGACGTGACGCCAATGCCGGTATGGACCGTGCCGTGCTCGCGCGGCGGCACCGGCACGGCTGGCAGGTCCTGGACGTCGTTGGGAAAGATGACGCAGGTGACGCTGCGGCGCTCCAGGGCGATGCGCATGGCGCGATCCACCATATGACGCGCCTGTTCGGCCGTCGTCGCCATCTGCACGTAGTCGTGCGCCACGTCCTTGAACAGGCTGATCAGGTCGACCTCCTGCTGGTAATCGCCGCCTAGCGCGCTGCGCGCCTGCTGTCCGACCAGCGCGACCACCGGCTGGTGATCCAGCTTGGCGTCGTACAGACCATTGAGCAGGTGGATGGCGCCCGGACCGGACGTGGCCAGGCACACGCCCACCTGACCGGTGAACTTTGCGTGCGCGCAGGCCATGAACGCCGCGCTTTCCTCGTGACGGGCTTGGATGAATTCCAGCGGCTCCTCGGTGCGGCCGAAGGCGCCGATCAGCCCGTTGATGCCATCGCCGGGGTAACCGTACACCTTGCGCACGCCCCACTGCGACAGCCGCTTCAACACGAAGTCCGACACTGTTTCCATACGTTTCTCCCGGCGGTCGTCGTTGAAAGCGACTGCGTTCAGCAACCGCCGTTCCTGGCCCCGACGGGAATTTGGGGGTCGTGCGCAGATAAAAATTACAAAGCGGTCCGGTGATAGACGTTACGCGCGCCGCCTTTCCATCATTTGGATGACAGGTATTTGTGCTGCATTGCGCAATTTTTCTCGCGGCCCACGGTTTGGGCACAGCGCTTGCGTAAGGAGAGGCCTCGGCGTAATCGCGATCGAGTCGCAACTGTCTCGACCGGCCTATCAACTGGAGCAAGCATGGCAAAGACGAGAATCCTGATCGTGGCGGGAGAAGCTTTCCCTCTGGCCAAAACAGGCGGCCTGGGGGATGCGATAACGGGGATGGCGCGCGCGTTGATCGAGGCGCGAATGCCCCTGAGCGTGATGTTGCCTGGGTATCGGGGCGTAAAAGCCAAGCTGAACCGCGTGCGCCAGGTTGCCACGCTGCAGGACCTGCCTGGCGGCCCGGCCGCACTGCTGGAAGGCAAGTGCCCGCAGTCCGGCATCGATTACCTCATTCTGGAAAACGATGCCCTCTATGACCGCGGCGGCCTGTATGCCGACGAGCACGGCAAGGAACATCCGGACAATGGACTGCGCTATGCGGCGCTGGCGCACGCTGCCGTGCGCGTGGCGGCCGGCCTGCCGGGCGTCATGTGCCCCACACTGGTGCACGCGCACGATTGGCACGCCGGTCTGGTGCCGCTGCTGCTGCGCGCCGCGGACCTGCCGGACGTCAAGAGCGTGATGACCATTCACAATCTCGCGTTCCAGGGCTTGTTCCCGATGGCCCACGCGGACGAATTCGGGGTGCCGGAATGGGCCCGCAACGATGACGGCGCGCAGGCCTGGGGCCAGCTCAATTTCCTGAAGGCCGGCATCCGCTACGCCGACCGCGTGACGACGGTCAGCCACACGTACGCCCGCGAAATCATGACGCCCGCGTTCGGCTGCGGCCTGGACGAGCTGTTGCGCAGCCGCGCGGACGACCTGTTGCCGATTCCGAACGGCATCGACGACGTGCTGTGGAATCCTGCGCGTGATCCGTACCTGCGCAGCCATCGCTACTCCGTCCGCGACCTGACCAACAAGATCCACTGCAAGGCCGCGCTGCAGCGCGAGTTCGGCCTGCGCCCGGATCCGGGCGCGACGCTGATGGGCATGGGCAACCGTCTGACCGAACAAAAAATGGCGGACGTCGCCGTGCACGCGCTGCCGGAGGCGCTGGACCGCCACCCTAACCTTCAGATCGCAATCCTGGGCCAGGGTGATCACCGGCTTGAGGAAGCGTTGCAAGACCTCGCCCGCCGCTACCCCGGGCGCTGCAGCACGCACATCGGCTACGACGAGGGCATCGCCCATCGCCTGCACGCGGGATCCGACATTCTGCTGCACGCCAGCCGCTTCGAGCCTTTCGGCCTGACGCCGCTATACGCGATGCGCTACGGCACGCTGCCCATCGGATCGCGCGTCGGCGGCATGGCCGACACCATCCAGGACCCGGGTCCGCGCGCGCCGTTGTCGGCCATGTCATCGGCCACCGGCCTGCTCTTCGAGGGCGACACGCCGCAGGCCATGAGCGCCGCCATCGAGCGCGCGATCGATCTGCGCGCCCACGGCATTCTGTGGCGGCTGATGCAGCGCAACGCGATGAACACCGACTTCGGCTGGCGCGCCGCCGTCAGCCTGTACGCCAGCCTGTACCGGTCGCTGGTGGAGCCGAACTACCGCGATGCGGCGCCCGCCCCTGCCTTGCAGCCGGCCAGCGTCTCCGCCGTCAACCGCCGCCAGCCGCGCACAGGTGGCGCCATGCCGGCCGCCATATAAGGAGCGACACCGGTGTCCCATCCCACCGTCCCCGCGCCGTCCCGCGCCCCGATACGTCTTTACCACGCCCGCAACGGCCTGCCGGAAGGCGAAGCGGCCATCCAGGCACTGGGCAAACGGCTCGCGCAGCGCGGCTTCAACGCCGTGCTGGTGCCGGCCCCCTGGTTGACTGGGCCGCAGCCGGGCTCGCTGGCCGCGCAGGACGCCGACATGGCGATGCGGGATGATCAGCCAACACCGATCATCGAGTGGTACACGCAGGCCACGGCGCAATTGTCGGCGCACGGGTTGGCGCTGTACGTGGATGTGATTCTGGACCGCAGCGCGCGCAATGCCGTGGCGGCAACCGCCGCGCCGGGCTGGTACCGCTCGCTGCACGAAGAGCCCGCGCGCGATCCGCGGCTGACGCAAGAGGAGCGCGGGGTGCTGCATTTGCCCGAAGGCGCCCTGCCCCCCGGTTTGTTGACCGCATGGACGGAGCGTCTGCTGGGATGGACCCGTAGCGGCGTCAAGGGGCTGGTTTTCCAGGCGCCCCACCGCTTGCCGGCAGAGGCTTGGCGTGAATTGGGCGGCGCGCTGCGCGCACAGAATCCCGACGTGCGGCTGCTGGCGTGGACACCCGGTCTGTCGCCCGCGGACCTGGCGGCGTTGCGCGATGCGGCATTCGACGCGGCGTTCTCGTCACTGCCGTGGTGGGACTTCAAGTCCTCCTGGCTGGCCGAAGAAGACGCGCGGCTGCGGGCCATCGGCGAGGTCATCGCGGCGCCGCCGCAGTCCGGCGCGCTGCGGCGATCCGAGGACGGCAGACGCGCTATCTGGAGCGCGGCCGTCACCGGCGATGGCCTGATGCTGACGGACGAGGACGAACGCCGGCTGCCGGACGTCGAAACGGTAAACGCCTGGTTTGCCGGACCGCGGCTGAAGGGACCGCTGTGCATGCTGGGCGGCCGCGACGGCAGTTGCACCGCGCTGCTGCGCGACGCGGGCGATGGCGCCATGCTGGCGCTCGCCATCAACCCCTCGGCCACGCAGGATGCCGCGATGGACTGGGATGCGCTGGCGCCGATGCTGCCGCCGGCGGACCTCGTCCCGTTTACCCCACCGACGGGACTGCAGTCGCAGGCCAACAATCTCGCTGGCGGCGATTGCGCAATGCTGATGTTCCAGCCCACGCAACCCGTACGCGACGCCGTGCGCCATCACCGCACCCGCGCCGACGATCTGGCCAGCCAGCGCGTCGCATTGGAAAACATCAGCCCGGCCGTGGATGGCGGCCTCTATCCCGTCAAGACCATTCCGCACGCGCGCATCGTCGTGCAGGCCGATATCTTCATGGACGGCCACGATCAATTGGCCGCCGAAGTGCGCTGGCGCGCCAAGGACGAGACCCGCTGGCATACCGTGCCCATGACGCGCGGTCTGAACGACCGCTGGGAGGCCGCCTTCCGGCCCCGCCGCATCGGCGCGCATGAATTCGTCGTCGCCGCCTGGTTTGACGCGTGGCACACGTTTACGCATGACATCGAGGTCAAGCACCAGGCCGGCCGCGACCTGAGTCTGGAGGTCCACGAGGGACTCGCGCTTTTGCGCGATGCCCTGACGCGGGCCGAAGCCGGCTCGTCCGCGGAAGCTGACCCGGTACGCGAGGCGCTCGCCGCCTTCGCAGACGCCGATCTGGCCACCCCGGCTGCCCCGACGCCGGAACAGGTCGCGGTGCTGCTCGATCCCGCGCTGGCGCGGGCGATGCAAGAGCTGGACGACCATCCGTTTGAAGCCGTCACCGCCATCGCCTACCCGGTCTGGGTGGACCGTGTCCAGGCGTGCCATTCAAGCTGGTATGAGCTGTTTCCGCGTTCGCAGGCCCCCGAACCCGGGCGCCACGGCACCTTTGACGATGTGATCGCCCGGCTGCCCGACGTGCGTGAAATGGGCTTCGACGTGCTGTACATGCCGCCCATCCATCCGATCGGCCAGCGCAACCGCAAGGGGCGCAATAACAGCCTGCGCGCCGAGCCCGGCGACGTGGGCAGCCCCTACGCCATCGGCGCGCAGAGCGGCGGGCACGACGCGATCGAGCCCGCGCTGGGCACGCTGACGGAATTCCTGAATCTGGTGGACGCCGCCGCGCAGCACGGCATGGAGATCGCGCTGGATTTTGCCATCCAGTGCTCGCCGGACCACCCGTGGCTGGCCCAGCATCCGGACTGGTTCTCGTGGCGGCCCGACGGATCACTGCGCTATGCCGAGAACCCGCCCAAGAAGTACGAGGACATCGTCAACGTGTCTTTCTACGGCGGGCAAAACCGCCGCAGCCGCAAGCTGGGTCTGTGGCGCGCACTGCGCGACGTGGTGCTGTTCTGGGTGAACCATGGCGTTCGCATCTTCCGCGTCGACAATCCCCACACCAAGCCGCTGCCGTTCTGGCAGTGGCTGATCTGCGAGGTCCATGCCAAGCACCCCGACGTCATCTTTCTGTCCGAGGCCTTCACGCGACCCAAGATGATGTACCGCCTGGCGAAGATCGGCTTCACGCAGTCGTACACCTACTTCACGTGGCGCAACGAGCGGGCCGAACTGGAGGCCTACCTGCAGGAGATCTCGTCACCGCCCGCAGCGGACTTCTTCCGGCCGCACTTCTTTGTGAACACGCCGGACATCAACCCGTTCTTCCTGCAGACCTCGGGCCGCCCGGGCTTTCTGATCCGCTCGGCGCTGGCCGCGTTGGGGTCGGGCTTGTGGGGGGTGTATAGCGGCTTCGAGCTTTGCGAAGGCGCGGCGCTGCCCGGCAAGGAAGAGTATCTGGACTCCGAAAAATACGAACTGCGCCAACGCGACTGGCACGCGCCGGGCAACATCCGCGCGGAAATCACACGCCTGAACCAGATCCGCCGTGCCAATCCGGCGTTGCAGACGCATCGCGGCCTGACGCTGACGACCAGCACCAACAACCGCGTGCTCGCGTTCTACAAGTCCACGCCGGGCCACGGCAACGTGGTGCTGGCCGTCATCAGCCTGGATCCGTTCCAGGCGCAGCAGACGCGGGTCGAGGCGCCGTTCTGGCTGTTCGGCGAGGCTGACGCCGGTCAGTTGACCGCCGAAGACCTGCTGACGGAAACCCGCGAAACCTGGCACGAGAAGCACCGCACGCTGACGCTGACCCCCGACCAACCTTATCGCGTGTGGCGGCTTTCGCTGCACGGATGAAGCCCGCGCCCAACGCCATGATGAGTAAAGCCCAACCCATTCAGGACGATCCCCTCTGGTACAAAGACGCCGTCATCTACCAGTTGCACGTCAAATCCTTTTTTGACTCGAACGGCGACGGCGTCGGCGACCTGCCAGGCCTGATCTCCAAGCTGGATTACATCGCCAGCCTGGGCGTCAACACCATCTGGCTGTTGCCCTTCTACCCGTCGCCGCGCCGCGACGACGGGTACGACATCGCCGACTACCGCGGCGTGCACCCGGACTACGGCACCATAGCCGACGTGCGCAAGCTGATCCGGGCCGCGCACGCGCGTGGCCTGCGCATCATCACCGAGCTGGTAGTCAACCACACGTCAGACCAGCACCCGTGGTTTCAACGGGCGCGCGCGGCCAAGCCCGGCTCGGCGGCGCGCAATTTCTATGTGTGGTCCGACAACGACAAGGCTTACGCCGGCACGCGCATCATCTTCTGCGATACCGAAAAGTCGAACTGGACCTGGGACCCGGTGGCCAACGCCTATTTCTGGCACCGCTTCTATTCGCATCAGCCCGACCTGAACTACGACAATCCGCAGGTGCTCAAGGAAGTGCTGTCCGTCATGCGCTATTGGCTGGACATGGGTGTGGATGGTTTGCGCCTGGACGCGGTGCCCTACCTGGTCGAGCGCGAAGGCACCAACAACGAGAACCTGCCCGAGACGCATGACGTGCTCAAGCAGATCCGCGCGGTGATCGAAGCCGAGTATCCGGGCCGCCTGCTGCTGGCCGAAGCCAACCAGTGGCCCGAAGACGCGCAGGAGTATTTCGGCGCGGGCGACGAATGCCACATGTCCTTCCACTTTCCGCTGATGCCGCGAATGTACATGGCGATCGCGCAGGAAGACCGCTTCCCGATCACCGACATCATCCGCCAGACGCCCGACATCCCGCCCACTTGCCAATGGGCCATCTTCCTGCGCAACCACGACGAGTTGACGCTGGAAATGGTGACCAGCCGCGAACGCGATTACCTGTGGAACGTCTATGCCGCCGAGCCGCGCGCCCGCATCAACCTGGGCATCCGCCGCCGCCTGGCGCCGCTGCTCGAGCGTGACCGCCGCCGCGTCGAGTTGATGAACAGCCTGCTGCTGTCGATGCCCGGCACGCCGGTGCTGTACTACGGCGACGAACTGGGCATGGGCGACAACGTGCATCTGGGCGACCGCGACGGCGTACGCACGCCGATGCAATGGTCGCCGGACCGCAACGGGGGATTCTCACGCGCCGACCCGGAGCGCCTGCCGCTGCCGGTGCTGATGGGACCCTTGTACGGGTACGAGGCCGTCAACGTCGAAGCGCAGCAGCGCGACCCGCATTCCCTGCTGAACTGGACGCGCCGTCTGCTGGCGCAACGCGGCCAAAGCCACGCCTTCGGGCGCGGCACGCTGCGTTTCATCTTTGCCGGCAACCGCAAGATCCTGGCCTACCTGCGGCAATGGGAAGACACCACGATCCTGTGCGTCGCCAACCTGTCGAACGCGGCGCAGCCGGTCGAGCTGCACATGCAGGAGTTCAATGGCCGGGTGCCGGTGGAGATGCTGGGCGGCACGCCTTTCCCCGCCATCGGTGAACTGCCTTACCTGCTGACGTTGCCGCCCTACGGCTTTTACTGGATGGATCTGAGCCAGGACGCCGCGCCGCCCGGATGGCACGCGACGGCGCCCGAACAGATGCCCGAACTGATCACGCTGGTGCTCAAGACGCGCGGCGGCGCGGCGCTGACCGATGCATCGCGCGCCACACTGGAACGTGAAATCCTGCCGCAGTATCTGGCGCGCCAGCGTTGGTTTCCCGGTTCCGAACCGCCCTCCCGTGCGCGCCTGGCGTATGCCACGCCGTTCGAGTCGGCAGACGGCGAATACTACTGGGCCGAGATCGAGCCCGAGGACGGCGCCGAGGGCATCCGGGCGCAAGCGCCCTTCGTGCTGGTCTGGGACGAAACCGCCGTCATCCAGTACGCGATTGCCCGCGTGCGCCGCGGCGCCGAGGTCGGCGTGCTGGCCGACGCCTTCCTGCAGCCGGGGTTCGTGCGCAGCACGCTAAAGGCCATGCAGGCCGGTGCGGAGCTGGACGGACGCAGCGGCGGCAAGCCGGGCGACAAGCCTGGCGTGATCCGCTTCCTGCCGGAGGCCGGCCTGAAAGACATGGACTTCGATGGCGACGTGGACATGCATTGGTTGTCGGGCGAACAGTCCAACAGCTCGGTCATCGTCGGCAACCAAGTCATCCTGAAGATCATCCGCAGCGTGCAGCCGGGCCTGTCTCCGGAATCGGAAATGACGCGCTACCTGACCCGCGCGGGCTACGGCAACATTCCGCCGCTGCTGGGCGAAGTGCAGCGCGTGGACGCCGACGGGATCGTGCATACGCTGGCGGTGGCGCACGGCTACGTGCCCAACGAAGGCGATGCCTGGAGCTGGACGCTGGACTTCCTGAAGCGCACGCTGGCCAACGCGCTGCTGGTGGGGACATCGCCCCAGGAGTACGAGGAAACGCTGCAGGGCTACGCGGTGATGGCCGCAACCATCGGCGAGCGCCTGGGCCAGATGCACACGGTGCTGGCGGCGCCCACCGATGACGCCGGCTTCCAGTCGCGCCCGGCCAGCGAGGCCGACGCCGAGGCCCGCGCCGAACAGGTGCGCGCGCTGCTGGACCGCGCCGAAAAGAACCTGCGGACTGCGCTGGACAAACTGGAAGAGCCGTCACGCGCCTGCGCCGAATGGTTCTTCGAGCATCACGCGCGCCTGGCCGAGCGGGTGTCCGCCATGGCCCAGGCCGAAGCCGGGTCGCCCTGGG
>NZ_DIEJ01000066.1:21801-22235 GCF_002418565.1 Achromobacter sp. UBA5777
GGCGCGGCGCGCGCTGGCCTCGCCCTACAAGGACGTGGCCGGCATGTTGCGCTCGTTCGACTATGCGGCGGCGTCCATTGCCCGCACCGACCTGATTGGCGGCGCGCATCTGGACGCCAACGCGGGCGCGGACGAGGTGCCGGCGCCGACCGTTGCGCCGGCCGAACAGCGCGACGCGCTTCTGGCGCGCTTCCGCCAGCAGGCGTGCGACGCCTTCCTGCAGGGATACCGCGGCGCGCGCGGCGGCGACCTCGCCGACGGCGCGGACCGCGAGAACACGTTGCTGACGCTGGCGCAGCTTGAAAAGGCCGCCTACGAAGTCAGCTACGAAGCCGCCCACCGTCCGGACTGGATCTCGATTCCGCTGTGCGCCCTGACAGAACTGGCGCGCAGTGTCCTGCTTTCCGCCGCCATCGACGCCGAAGGAAAAACGC
>NZ_DIEJ01000066.1:22346-28662 GCF_002418565.1 Achromobacter sp. UBA5777
GGCTGCGCGTCTTCGTGCCCGGCGCCTCAAAGGTGGCGGTCCTGGATCCGGACGGCGAACGCACGGCATTGACGGAACAGGCGCAGGGTCTGTTCATCGGCCGCGCGCCCTACGCGCAGGCGGGTGACGGGTCGTCGTACCGCCTGGCGATCCAATGGCCGGCGGCCGAGCAGATCACCGCGGACCCGTACGCCTTCGGCGCGCTGCTCGACGACACCACGCTGCAACGGCTGGCGCAAGGCGCCTGGCGCGAGGCCGGCGAGGCGCTCGGCGCGCATCTGGTCGAGGTCGACGGCGTCAGCGGACTGCGCTGCGCGGTCTGGGCGCCCAACGCCCGACGCGTCGCCGTGGCAGGCGACTTCAACGGCTGGGGGGGGNNCGTCATGGCATGCGGCTACGCCATGCAGCAGGCGTCTGGGAGATATTCATTCCGGGCGTGCGGCCTGGCGAGCGCTACAAGTTCGCCATCACGGACCGCAACGGCAATCAGTTCATGAAGGCCGATCCGATGGCGCGACGCAGCGAGATGGCGCCGGCCACGGCTTCGATCGTGGACGATCCCGCGCCATACACCTGGTCCGATGAAGACTGGATGCAGGGACGCGGCGCGCGTCAGTCGCCCGATGCCCCCATCTCCATTTATGAAGTCCACGCCGGGTCCTGGGCAGGCTGCGAGTCGGGCGTCTGCGGCTGGGACCAGATGGCCGACAAGCTGCCCGGCTACGCCCGCGCCATGGGATTCACGCATCTTGAGCTGATGCCGATCATGGAGCATCCGTTCGGCGGCTCGTGGGGCTATCAGCCGCTGGGCATGTTCGCGCCGACCGCGCGCTACGGCCCGCCCGAGGCCTTCGCGCGTTTCATCGACCGCTGCCACGCGGCAGGCATCGGCGTCATTCTGGATTGGGTGCCCGCGCACTTCCCCGACGATGCGCACGGGCTGGCCGCCTTCGACGGCACCTCCCTCTATGAATACGAGGATCCGCGCGAAGGCTATCACCCCGACTGGCACACCATGGTCTACAACCTGGGCCGCAACGAGGTGAAGGCCTTCATGATCGCCAGCGCCATGCATTGGCTGCGGCGCTTTCACATCGACGGGCTGCGCGTGGACGCCGTGGCGTCGATGCTCTACCGCGACTACAGCCGCCAGCCTGGCGAATGGATCCCCAACCGCTATGGCGGCCGCGAAAACCTGGAAGCCGTCCAATTCCTGCAGGAGTTGAACGACACGGTGCGCGCCGAGGTGCCGGACGCGATCATGGTGGCCGAGGAATCGACCGCGTGGCCCGGCGTGACGGCGCCCGTGTCGGAAGGCGGCCTGGGGTTTCACTACAAATGGAACATGGGCTGGATGCACGACACGCTGCGCTATCTGTCGCAGGATCCCATCCATCGCCGCTACCACCACCACGACATCACGTTCGGCATGGTGTATGCCTTTAGCGAGCGCTTCATCCTGCCGCTGTCTCATGACGAAGTGGTGCACGGCAAGGGGTCGCTGCTGGGCAAGATGCCCGGCGACACGCAGACCCGGCTGGCCAATCTGCGCGCGTACTACGGCTTCATGTGGGCGCACCCCGGCAAGAAGCTGCTGTTCATGGGCGGCGAACTGGCCCAGCCCACGGAATGGAACCACGACGCCACGCTGAACTGGAACCTGCTGGACCACGCCGGCCACCTGGGCATTCAACGCCTGGTGGCCGACCTGAACCGGCTGTATCGCGATGTGCCGGCGCTGCACGCGCGCGACGCGGACCCGTCGGGTTTCGCGTGGACGATTCTGGACGATCAGGACAACAGCGTCGTTGCCTTCCTGCGCACCGATGGCCAGCAGCAGATGCTGGTGGTGTCGAACTTCACGCCGGTCACCCGGCACGATTACCGCATTGGTGTTCCGCGCGCCGGCCGCTGGGCCGAACGGCTGAACACCGACGCGTCCCACTACGGCGGGTCCGGCCAGGGCAACCAGGGCGGGGCTCACACCGGCGACATGGCTGCCCATGGGCAGCCGCAGGCCCTGTCGCTCACCCTGCCGCCTCTCTCGACCCTCTTCCTGATGCACGAAGGCTGAATCCATGGATCCGTCCCAACTGACCCGTATTACCGGCGGCCAGCCGACACCGCTGGGCGCCACCAGCGACGGCCTCGGCGTGAACTTCGCCGTGTTCTCCGCGCACGCCACCCGCATCGAGCTGTGCATCTTCGACCCCAAGGGGCGCAAGGAATTGCGGCGCTTCGATCTGCCCGAATGCACGGACGAAATCTGGCATGGCTACCTGCCGGATGCGCAGCCCGGCCTGCTGTATGGCTACCGCGCGCATGGCCCGTACGATCCGCAGAACGGGCACCGCTTCAATCCCCACAAGTTGCTGCTGGACCCGTACGCCCGCCAGTTGAGCGGGCCGCTGCACTGGAGCCCCGCCCTGTTTGGCTACCGCATGAATCACTCGCGGGCGGACATGAGCTTTGACCGCCGCGACAGTGCGCCCGCCATGCCCAAGGCCATCGTGGCCGATGAGGTCCCGTTCAACTGGGGCAACAGCAAGGCGCCGTGCACCTCGTGGAACGACACCACGATCTACGAGGTCCACGTGCGCGGCGCCTCGATGCAGCGCGAAGACCTGCGCCAGCCGCTGCGCGGCACCTGCGCCGCCCTGGCCGATCCGCATTTCATCGAACATCTGCAACGGCTCGGCGTGACCGCGGTGGAGCTGCTGCCCGTCTATGCCTTCCTGCAGGACCACTTCCTGACCGAGCGCGGCCTGCGCAATTACTGGGGCTACAGCACCCTGTCGTACTTCGCGCCCGAGCCCGGCTACCTGATGCAGCACCCCAACGAGCTGCGGCTCGCCATCCGCCGCCTGCACGCGGCGGGCATCGAGGTCATCCTGGACGTGGTCTACAACCACACCTGCGAAGGCAACGAGATGGGGCCGACCTTGTCGTGGCGCGGCCTGGACAACGCCAGCTATTACCGCCTGATGCCGGGCGAAGAGCGCTACTACATCAACGACACCGGCTGCGGCAACACGGTCAACATGTCGCATCCGCGCGTGCTGCAGATGGTGACCGACTCCCTGCGCTATTGGGCCACGTCCTACGGCGTGGACGGCTTCCGCTTCGACCTGGGCGTGACGCTGGGTCGCGAAGGCAACGGTTACGACCCCGGCTCGGGGTTCTTTGACGTCATCCTGCAGGACCCGGTCCTGTCCAAGCTCAAGCTGATTTCCGAGCCGTGGGACATCGGTCCGGATGGCTACCAGCTGGGCAACCATCCGCCCGGGTTCGCGGAGTGGAACGACAAGTTCCGCGACACCACCCGCCGCTTCTGGCGCGGTGACGAGGGCATGCGCGGCGACATGGCGGCCCGGCTTTGCGGGTCGCGCGACATCTTTGATCGCCGCCATCGCCGTCCCTGGTCGACCGTCAACTATGTGGCCTCGCACGACGGCTTCACCCTGGCAGACATCGTGAGCTACGACGGCCGCCATAACGAGGCCAATGGCGAGGACGGCAACGACGGCCATTCCGAGAACTTCAGCCACAACTGGGGCGCCGAAGGTCCCACCGACGATCCGCAGATCCTGGAAACGCGCGGCCGCGTCCAGCGCGCGCTGCTGGGATCGGCCATGCTGTCCGACGGCACCCCGATGCTGCTGGCGGGCGACGAGTTCGGCAACAGCCAGGAAGGCAACAACAACGCCTACTGCCAGGACAACCCGATTTCGTGGCTGGACTGGACGCAGGCGCAGAGCGACGCTGGCCGCGCGCTCAGCCGCTATGTCGGCCGCCTGACCGCGTTGCGCCGCGCGCATCCTAGCGTGCGCAGCGCCCGCTACGGCGATGCCGGCCAAGAGATCCTGCCGGGCATCCCCGCGATTTCCTGGTTCGACGCTTCCGGCGCGCAGCTGGACGGTCCGGCCTGGGAAGCGGAGCAGGAACGCGTGATGGGCTTGCGGCGCGCCGCGCAGCGCCCCGAAGGCGGCGCCGACGTGACGCTGTTGCTGATGAACCCTACCCACGAAGCGGTCACCTTCACGCTGCCGGAGCCCGCGATCGCCTGGTCGCTGGAGCTGGATTCGGACAAGCCCGCCGCGCCCGCGCCGTGGGACGAGCCGACCGTGACGGTGGCCCCGCATAGCCTGGTCCTGCTAGCCCAGCGTGCGGAACCCGGAGAAGCGCCATGACGCATTCGTATTCCTATGGCGCGATTCCGCTGGAAAGCGGCGTCACGCGCTTCCGGCTGTGGGCGCCCAGCGCCCCGCCCGGCTTCGCGTTGGAGGTCGAGGGCCATCCGCCCATTCCGATGCGCCCCGGCCCGGACGGCTACGCGCAGGCCGACGTGGACTGCGCGCCGGGCACGCGCTACCACTATCGGCTGGACGAGAACACCGTCATGCCCGATCCCGCCTCCCGCCTTCAGGACGGCGACGTGCATGGCGACAGCATCGTCGTGGAGCCTGGCGCCTACCGCTGGCGCCACCCGGAGTGGACCGGCAGGCCGTGGGAAGAAACGGTCATCTACGAGGTCCACGCGGGTCTCGCCGGCGGCTACGCAGGCCTGATCGCGCGGTTGCCCGAACTGGCGGCCATGGGCATCACCATGCTGGAACTTATGCCCATCGCCGATTTTCCCGGCGAACGGAACTGGGGCTACGACGGCGTGCTGCCGTATGCGCCCGACACGGCATACGGCTCGCCGGACGACCTGAAGCAGCTCATCGACGCGGCGCATGGCCTCGGCATGGGCGTGATGCTGGACGTGGTCTACAACCACTTCGGCCCGGACGGCAATTATCTGTCCGGCTACGCCGCGCCTTTCTTCCGCACCGATATCGACACGCCGTGGGGCGCCGCCATCGACTTCCGCCAGGAAGCCGTCAGCACGTATTTCAAGGAAAACGCGCTGTACTGGCTGACTGAATACCGCTTCGACGGCCTGCGTCTGGACGCCGTCCACGCCATCGCCGGACACGAGTGGCTGCACGAAATGGCCCGCTTCGTGCGCGACGGCGTGTCGGCCGAGCGCCACGTGCATCTGGTGGTGGAAAACGACGACAACCGCGCCAGCCTGCTGCGCGGCGACTTCGAGGCGCAATGGAACGACGATGCGCACCATGTGCTGCACCATCTGCTGACCGGCGAATCGCGCGGCTATTACGCCGACTACGCCGAGGCGCCGGCACAGGCGCTGGCGCGCTGCCTGGCCGAAGGCTGGGTGTATCAAGGCCAGCCTTCGCCCTATCGCGGTGGCCAGCCGCGCGGCGAGCGCAGCGCGGACCTGCCGCCCACCGCCTTCGTGCTGTTCCTGCAAAACCATGACCAGACCGGCAACCGCGCGCGCGGCGAACGGCTGACCGCCCTGGTCGACAACACCCAGCGGCTGCGCGCGGCCGTGGCGCTGCAATTGCTGGCGCCGCAGATCCCCTTGATCTTCATGGGCGAGGAACGGGGATCGCGCGCACCGTTCCTGTACTTCACGAGCCATACCGACCCGGAACTGGCGCAGGCCGTGCGCGACGGCCGGCAGCGCGAGTTCTCGGCGTTTCCGGAATTTGCGGGCGACTCGCCCACCGCGCAGCTGCCCGACCCGAACGACGAATCCACCTACCACGCCAGTTCCCCCTGGCAAGACGAGCCGGATGCGGCCGAGTGGATGCGCGACTATTCTGCGCTACTACAACTGCGGGCGCGGTCGATTGCGCCGCGCCTGGCGGGTGCGGTCAGCCTGGGTGCCGCGGCGGTGGGCGATCGCAGCGTGTTCGCGCGTTGGGAACTGGCCGACGGCGCCCGCCTGACGGTCTACACCAACCTGGGTCCCATGCCTCAGACCGTGCCGGAATCGCTCATGCCCGGCCCGGACGTGTTCACGACGCTGCTCTTCGAATCACCCGCCGGCGGGCGCGACCGCCTCTCACAAGGTGAGCTGTGCCCGGACTGCACCGTGTGGCTGCTGGAGGAACCGGCATGAAGCGCGCCAAGGCCGAGCCGGACGGCTTATCCGCTTTGGCCCAAGACGCCGGCATCGCGGAGCACTGGTCGGATGCTCGGCAGCGGCCGCAACAGGTGTCGCCGGATACGTTGCGTGCGCTGCTTGCCGCCATGGACCTGCCGGCCGCGACGGCGCGCGATATCGAGGACAGCCGCCGCCGGCTGGCGGAGCAGGCCGCGGACGCCCTGCCGCCCATGGTGGTGACGCGCTGCAACGCCCGCACCGCATTGCCCAAGACGGCGCGCGGGCCGTATCGCATCCTGTGCGAGTCCGGCCGCATCCTGGACGGCCACATACAGGCGGGCGCGGACGGCGTGCCCT
>NZ_DIEJ01000095.1:0-15200 GCF_002418565.1 Achromobacter sp. UBA5777
GAACCGCAACTGGCGACGCGCGGCATCGCCTCGCTGGCGCGCGCCGCAGGCGCACACCTCTTTGAACAATGCGCCGTGCGCGGCGTGGAGCGAAGCGCGGGCCGCGTCAGCGCCTTGATCACCGAGCGCGGCCGCGTTGCCACGCAAGCGGTGCTGGTGGCGGCCGGCGCCTGGTCGCGGCTCTTCTGCGGCAACCTGGGCGCCGACTTTCCGCAGTTGAAGGTCCGCGGATCCGTGCTGCGCACGACGCCTCTGGACGCGGGGCCGCAGGCGGCGATCAACGGCAAGGACTTCACGTGCCGCAAACGTGCCGACGGCGGCTATTCGGTGTCGCAGTTCGGCGCGTCGATGGCGGACGTGGTGCCCGACACCTTCCGCCTCATGCCGCATTTCTTCAGCGCGTGGCGGGCCAACAGCAGCTTCGTGCGCCTGCGTTTCGGCAAGCGCTTCTTCGAGGAACTGAAGATCCCGAACCATTTCCCGGCCGACCGCGAATCGCCTTTCGAACAGCATCGCGTGCTCGATCCGTCGCCCTCCAGCCGCGGTGTGGCGCAAGCCTGGCGCAGGCTGGTTCACGCCTTTCCCGCTTTCCGCGAAGCACGCATTGCGCAGTCCTGGGCCGGCTACATCGATGTCACGCCCGACGCGATGCCCGTCATGGACGCGGTCCCCGGTCTGCCCGGCCTTTACCTGGCATCCGGTTTCTCGGGCCATGGTTTCGGCATCGGCCCGGCGGCGGGCGAGTTGATGGCGCAGTTGATCCAGGGCCAATCGCCCGCCATTGACCTGCATCCATTCCGCTACGGCCGCTACGGGACCTGATGGCCACGCATTGAAAACATTCATACAACCAAAAGGGGAGTTCTTTCATGGATAGCCACAGCGCCGACCTGCATCGCCGCGCCACCGTTGTCGACGGCCTGGTCTTCTTCAGCGACGGCAGCACCCGCGACATGCTGGCCGGCGGCGTCAGCGCCATCAACGTCACGGTCAGCGACATGGGCGCGGACTTCGAGCAGGCACTGCGCGACTGCATGGCCTGGCGCCAACGCTGCGCCGCGCCGGACTCGTCCTGGCTGCTGGTGGAAACGGCCGAGGACATTGCGCGCGCCAAGCAGACCGGCAAGCTGGGGCTCATCATGGGCTGGCAGAACGGCAAACCCTTGGGCGACCAGCTCGACCGCGTGGCGTTGTTCCATGAACTGGGCATGCGCGTCATCCAGCTGACCTACAACGAGGCCAATCTGCTGGGCGACGGTTGCCTGGAAAAGCGCAACGCCGGCCTGAGCGATCTGGGCGTGAAGATGGTTGCCGAGATGAACCGCGTGGGCATTGCCATCGATCTCAGCCATTGCGCGCCGCAGACCTGCCTGGACGCCGCCCGGCACAGCACCAAGCCCGTGCTGCTGACCCACGCCAACGCCAACGCCGTGATTACCCGGCCGCGCAACAAGTCGGACGACGTCATCAAGGCAGTCGCCGCGACCGGCGGCGTGGTCGGCTGCAGCATCCATGCCTACCTGAGCTGGCGCGGCGATCCGCGCCAGCAACCGCTGCTGTCGGACTTCGTCGCGAACGTGAAGTACATCGGCGAACTGGTCGGGTATGAACACGTGGGCATCGGCACCGACTTTCCGTCGGTCGACACCTACGAGGCCGTGCGGCATGTGATGGTGATGTCGCGCACCAAGTACGCGAAATCGGGCGGCGACTTTTCTGATGCCTTTGGCGATGTGATGGAAGCGCGCTACCCCGTGGAAACGCCGACGCCGGCGCAGTTCCCCGCGTTCACCCACGCGCTGCACGAGGCCGGATTGACGGACAGCCAGATCGTCGGCGTACTCGGCGGAAACTTCCAGCGCGCATTCGCGCAGGCCTGGGCCACCGCCTGACTCGAATGGAGAACATCATGACCCCGCGACTGCTCCTCACCCTGACCGCCGCGCTGGCGCTTGCCGGCGCTGCCCTCGCAGCGCCTCTGGCCACGGCCGCGCCCTTCCCCGCGCAGCCGATTCACATCATCGTGCCCTATCAGGCGGGCGGCTCCACCGACACAGTCATCCGCAAATTCGCCGAGCTTGCCGCGCCCGAACTGGGCCAGGCCATCGTCATTGAAAACCGCGGTGGAGCCGGCGCAACCATGGGCGCACGCGCCATCAAGACCGCGCGTCCCGATGGCTACACGCTGGCCGTCCTGCCGAGCCCGGTCTATCGCATGCCGCACATCCAGGACATGGGCTACGACCCGACACGCGACTTCACCTACGTCATGATGCTCAGCGGCTACACGCTGGGCGTGGCGGTGCCCGCCGGCTCGCCGCACAAGACGTGGGCTGATTTCATCGGCTATGCGAAACAGCATCCGAACGAAGTCACCTACGGCACGGCCAGCGTCGGCAGCGCATCCAACGTGATGATGGAAGAGATCGCCGGACGCAACGGCGTGACCTGGCGCCACATTCCGTACAAGGGTGAATCCGAAGTGCTGACCGCGGTGATGGGCGGACAGGTGACGGCATACGCCGGCTCGACGACCGTGCAGCCGCAGGTGCAGGCGGGGAAGATGCGCATGCTGGTGACCTGGGGCGAACAGCGCAGCGCACAGTATCCGGACACGCCGACGCTGCACGAACTTGATGGCACGCCGCCCGCCAACGCGCCATTCGGCATCGCCGGTCCCAAGGACATGCCGCCCGCCGTCGTCGCCAAGCTGCATGCCGTCTTCAAGCAGGTGGCCGAATCCGAGGCCTTCAAGCAGATCCTGACGCAATACGGCCAGGAACTGGTCTACATGGACGGCAAGGAGTACGCCGCCTATGCGGCGCAACAGTACGCGCTGGAATCGGAGATCGTCCGCAAGCTGGGGCTGGCCGCCAACAAATAGGCCGGCAACGACCCGGCTGCGCCGCCGCAGCCGGACTGCCACGCAGCAAGGCGGCGCAGGATCCGACGACGGCCGAGGTCGGCAAGGGTATCGGCCAGCAAGAAGAATCCAGGAGCTTTCCATGATCATTCGAGCACTCGCCACACTTTCCGCACGCCGCCGCGCCCTAGCCGCCTTGTGCAGCCTGGCCGGCCTGCTGGTCGCCTCTCACCCCGGCGCAGCGCTCGCCCAGGCATGGCCCGCCAAGCCGGTCCGCATGATCGTCGGCTACCCGCCGGGCGGCGGCACGGACACGGTGGCGCGCATGCTGGCGCAGCAACTCAGCCAGGAGATCAAGCAACCCGTCGTGGTCGAGAACCGCGCGGGAGCCAGCGGCACCATCGCCACCCAGCAGGTGGTGCGGGCCGAGCCCGACGGCTACACCGTGCTGTTCGCCACGGCGTCGCCGCTGACCGGGGCGCCGCTCACGGTCAAGGACCTGCAATACGATCCCATGAATGACCTGATCCCCGTCACCCTGGTCGGCGGCGGTCCTTTCATCCTGGTCGCGAATCCGGCCTTTCCGCCCAACACGCTGCCTGAACTGGTGGAGTACGCGCGCAGCCGTCCCGGCGAGATCAACTACGCGTCGCCGGGCATCATGACCGCCAATTTCTTTTTCTCCGAGCAGCTGAACATGGATGCCGGGATCAAGACCACGCACGTCCCCTACCGCGGCAGCGCCGCGCTGCTGAACGACGTCATCGCCGGCCAGGTGCAATACACGCTGGACACGCCGGGCACCACGCTGACCTTCATCCGCAACGGCAAGCTTAAGGCGCTGGCGATCTTCAGCGAAAAGCGCCTGGATCGGGCGCCCGAGATTCCCACCGCCAAGGAAAGCGGCTATCCCAATCTGGTGGGCGGATCCTGGTACGGCCTGCTGGTGCCAAAGGGTACGCCGCCAGAGATCGTCGACGGGCTGTACAAGGCCACCAAGACCGCCTTGTCCAGCACGGAGGTGCGCGGCGCCATGGAAGGACGCGACGTGATCGTGCAAGGCACCTCGCCCGACGAATTCAGCCGCTTCCTGCACGCCGAATTCAAGCGCTGGCAGGACGTGACGCAGAAGCTGGGCATCAACCCGCAATGACCGATTGAACCTGCGCAGGAACGCCAGCCCCCTCTTCCGACCGGAGTCTCCGATGTCCAATCCCCCCTACGCCCCGGACCTGACCGCGGGAAGCGCCCCCACCTCCATGCGTCCCGCGCTCGCCGGCCTGGATCACATGATCTCGGCGGGACACTATCTGGCCACGCAGGCCGGCATGGACATTCTGCAGGCCGGCGGCAACGCCGTTGACGCGGGCGTGGCGGCGGGCATCGCCCTGGGCGTGGTCCAAAGCGACATCGTCAACTTCGGCGGCGTCGCCCCCATCCTCGTCTATCAGGCCAAGGCGCAAAAGGTCTGGAGCATTTCCGGGCTTGGCTACTGGCCGCAGGCCGCGCGGCTGGAAACGTTTCTGGAGAAGCACGGCGGCACGATCCCGGCGGGCGTGCTGCGCACCGTCATTCCTGCCGCGCCCGACGCATGGATCACGGCGCTGGAACGGTTCGGCACCATGCGCTTCGGCGAGGTCGCGGCCGGGGCCATCCGGCTGGCCCGCGACGGCTTCGTCATGTATCCCCTGATGGCCGAAGTGCTGGCTGAAAACCAGAAAAACTACGCGCGGTGGGCCTCCAGCGCGGCCATTTATCTGCCCGGCGGCAAGCCGCCCGAGGCGGGTTCGCTATTCCGCCAGGCCGACCTGGCGCGCAGCATCCAGTACATGGCGGACGAAGAGCGCGCGCATTCCGGAAACAGCCGCCTGGCGGGCCTGGCCGCCGCGCGCCGCGCATTCTATGAAGGCGACATTGCCGCCGCGATCGTCAAGTATCACCGCGAGGAAGGCGGGCTGATCACCCACGAGGACTTGCGAGGCTTTGCTGTGGAGGTCGAGCCGGCGCTGTCCACCGACTTCAACGGCACGCAGGTGCATAGCTGCGGTTTCTGGTGCCAGGGCCCTTCGCTGCTACAGATGCTGAACATCCTGGAGCCATGCGACTTGCGCGCGCTGGGCCACAACTCCGCCCCCTATGTGCATCTGCTGACTGAAGCCATCAAACTGGCCTTCGCGGACCGCGAGGTGCATTACGCCGATCCGCGCCATGCGCGGGTGCCGCAAGCGGCGCTGCTGTCCAAAGACTATGCGCGCGCGCGGCTGGCCATGATCGCGCGCGATCGCGCCGGGCCGGACATGCCGCCAGCAGGCCAGCTTCCCCACGCGCGTGACATCGACTTGCGCGAGGCCGGCCCGGACGACATGGCACGCACGGATCCGCGCCTGGATACGTCTTATGTGGCGGTCGTCGACAAGGACGGCAACGCGTTTTCGGCCACGCCCAGCGATGGCTCCTACAACGTGCCCGTCATTCCTGGCACCGGCATCTGCGCGTCCGGACGCGGCAGCCAATCCTGGGCCGAGGCCGGCCATCCCTGCGCCATCGGACCGGGCCGCAGGCCGCGGTTGACGCCCAACCCCTCGCTGGCCATCCGGCCCGGCCAGTACGTCATGCCTTTCGGTACGCCAGGCGGCGACGTGCAGTGCCAGGCCATGCTGCAGACGTTCCTGAACATGGAGGTATTCGGCATGGACGTGCAGCAGGCGGTCGAGGCGCCGCGCTTTGCCAGCTTCAGCTTTCCCTCGTCGTTCGAGCCGCACAACGCCATGCCGGGCCGGCTGATGATCGAAGACCTGATCCCGCGCAGCGCGGGCGACGCGCTTGCCGCGTTGGGCCACACCGTGAAGTGGTGGAACGGCCATAGCTGGCGGGCCGGCGCCGTCTGCATGGTGCGGCACGATCTGGATAGCGGCGTGCGCTGGGGCGGCGCGGACCCGCGCCGGCCGGCTTACGCGATGGGCTGGTAGGCATCCGCGGCGGCTGGCATCAACAGAAAACAAAACGCCCGCCAGGACAGCATCCCGGCGGGCGTTGAAACTGCATCGCAACAGGCATCCCATTAAAGATGCCCGTTGCCAGCACCATCAATTCAGGCTGGCGCCCGAGATCTTCACGATCTCCTGATACTTCGCCATCTCGGCCTTCACGAACGCGGCAAACGCCTCAGGCGTCATCGAGCCCGCCTCGGAACCCATCGTCAGCAGACGCTGCTTCACATCCGGCTGCGCCATGGCGTCGGCATACGCCTTGTTCAGCTTGGCCACCACCGGCGCCGGCGTGCCGCCCGTCGTGAACACACCAAACCACGTACCCAGGTCAAAGCCCTTCACGCCCGATTCTTCAACGGTCGGCACGTCAGCCAGCAACGACGAACGCTGCGTCGTCGTCACGGCCAGCGCCTTCACCTTGCCGTCCTTGATCAGCGGCGCCGACGCCGCCAGGTTGTCGAACATGAAATCCGACTGGCCCGACAGCAGCGCCAATTGCGCGGGGGCCGCGCCCTGGTAGGGGATGTGCTCGACGTTGATGCCCGCGCGCGCCTTCAGGAGCTCGCCCGACAGATGGCCCGCGCTGCCGTTGCCACCCGAACCGTAGTTCAGCTTGCCCGGATTCTTCTTGGCGTAGTCGATCAGATCCGCCAGCTTCTCGATCTTGTTCTTTTGCGCGAATTCAACGTTCATCACCAGCACGTTAGGGACCGCCGCCACGATCGTCACCGGCGCGAAATCCTTGACCGGGTCATACGGCAGGTTGGCGAACAGCCAGGGATTGATCGCGTGCGTAGCCACCGCGCCCATCACCAGCGTGTAGCCGTCAGGCTGCGCCTTGGCCACCAGGTCCGCGCCGATATTGCCGCCCGCACCCGAACGGTTCTCGACGATCACCGGCTGACCCAGCGAGCCGCGCACCTTCTCGGCCAGCATGCGCGCCATCGTATCCAGCGGGCCACCGGGCGGGTAAGGCACCACGAAGCGGATCGGCTTCGTCGGGAAATCAGCAGCCTGGGCCAACGCCGGGGCGCTGAACGGCAAGGTCGCAGCCAGCGCCACGGCGCCTTGCAACAGGGCGCGGCGCACGGCGCTGCGGGGGGTATTCGACATGGTGTGTTCTCCTCACTCCGGATCAATGGCGGTCAGTAGCATACCCCACCGGCGTGACGGAGGTAACAAAGGGCTACCGGCAAGAACGCCCGGAATTCCCGGGATTGGCAGCCCGCACCAATGAAAAACCGCCCGAAGGCGGTTTGGCGGATCAGTGCAGGATCTGGCTCAGGAAGAGCTTGGTCCGTTCGTTCTGCGGGTTGTCGAAGAACTCGTCCGGGTTGTTCTGTTCGATGATCTCGCCGCGGTCCATGAAGATCACGCGGTTGGCGACCTTGCGCGCGAAACCCATTTCGTGGGTCACGCAGATCATCGTCATGCCGCTTTCCTGGGCCAGGCTGACCATCACGTCCAGCACTTCCTTCACCATTTCCGGATCCAGCGCCGACGTCGGCTCATCGAACAGCATGATCTTGGGGTTCATGCACAGCGACCGCGCGATCGCCACACGCTGCTGCTGGCCGCCCGACAACTGCCCCGGAAACTTCTTGGCCTGTTCCGGAATGCGCACCCGCTCAAGGTACTTCATTGCGGTGGCCTCGGCTTCCGCACGCGGCTTCTTCAGCACCCACATGGGTCCCAACGTCAGGTTTTCCAGCACCGTAAGGTGCGGGAAAAGATTGAAGTGCTGGAACACCATGCCCACGTCCTTGCGGATCGTCTCGATGTGCTTCAGGTCATTGGTGAGCTCCGTGCCGTCCACGATGATGTGGCCCTTCTGGTGCTCTTCAAGGCGGTTGATGCAGCGGATCATCGTGGACTTGCCCGAACCCGAAGGTCCGCACACCACGATGCGCTCGCCTGGCGCGACGTCCAGGTTGATGTTGCGCAACACGTGGAACTGGCCGTACCACTTGTTCACGTCCTGCAAACGAATAATGGCATCCGACATGCCTGTACTCCCGTAAGTATCGCTTTGCGCGCCCGCCTTGCAGCGGACGCGCGGCAAATTGCTAGCGTGCGTGACCCGTGGCCAGGCGTTTTTCCAGCGCCTGGCTGTATTTGGACATGGAGAAGCAGAAGACGAAGTAGATCAGCGAAATGAACAGGTACGCCTCTACCCCGAATCCGCGCCATGCCGCGTCGGACAAGGCTGCCTTGGCCGCCAGCGTCAGGTCGAAGATACCGATGATCACCACCAGCGACGTGTCCTTGAACAGCGCGATGAAAATGCTGACCAGCGGCGGAATCACGATCTTGAGCGCCTGCGGCAGGATGATCTTGCGCATCTGCTGCCAGTAGTTCAGGCCCAGCGAGTCGGCGCCTTCGTACTGTCCCTTCGGAATGGCCTGCAGGCCGCCGCGCACCGTTTCCGCGATGTAGGCCGCCGCGAACATGATGATCGCGATCTGCGCGCGCAGCAGCTTGTCGATCGAAAAACCTTCCGGCAGGAACAGCGGCAGCATCACCGACGACATGAACAGCAGGCTGATGAGCGGCACGCCGCGGATCAGCTCGATGTACACGACGCACAGCGCCTTGATGGCCGGCATCTTCGAGCGCCGGCCCAGGGCCAGCAGCACGCCGATCGGGAACGCGAAGGCGATGCCGAACGTGGACAGGATGAGCGTCAGCGGCAGGCCGCCCCAACGCGCATTTTCCACGTAGGTCAGGCCGAACACGCCGCCCCACATCAGCAGCGCCACGGCCGTCAGGCCCACGGTCCAGATGACGGCCAGCTTCCAGTTCCAGAAACGGCGGATGCCGCTGCAGACGATCACCGCCACCAGGATGATGGTGGCGATCAACGGCCGCCATTGCTCATCGTAGGGATAGGTGCCGAACAGGATCAGCCGGTGCTTTTCAATGATGAATGCCCAGCAGGCGCCGCCGGCTGCGCGGCATTCCTGCGCGTTGGCCGCGTCGAAACTGGCCTTGATGAAGGCCCATTCGACCAGCGCCGGAATGGACATCAACAGGAACCACGCCAGCAGCACCGTGATGAGGATGTTCAGCGGCGACGAGAAGAGGCGCGTGCGGAGCCACGCCCACGGTCCCGTCTGATTGCTGGGCGGCGGCAGGGCCTCGCTGGGGGTATGCGTAGTGCTGCTCATATCAACGCTCCACCAGCGCAATGCGCTTGTTGTACCAGTTCATGAAGATCGAGATCGACAGGCTGACCGTGAGGTACGCGCCCATGATGATGAGAATGCCCTCGATGGCCTGGCCCGTCTGGTTCAACGTCGTGTTCACCACCGACACGATGTCGGGGTAGCCGATGGCGACTGCCAGCGAGCTGTTCTTCGTCAGGTTCAGGTACTGGCTGGTCATCGGGGGGATGATCACGCGCAGCGCCTGCGGCAGGATCACCAGGCGCAACACCTTGGCGCGCGGCAGGCCCAGCGAGCCTGCGGCTTCCCATTGGCCATTGTTGACCGCCTGGATGCCCGAGCGCACCACCTCGGCGATGAACGCCGACGTGTAGATCACCAGACCGGCCAGCAGCGCGGCGAATTCCGGCGACAGCGTGAGACCGCCCGAGAAGTTGAAGCCCTTGAGCTCCGGCATGTTCAGCGTCAGCGACGCGCCGCTGACCAGCCAGCCGATGAACGGCAGGCCGATCAAGAGACCGATGGCCCAGCGGCCCAGCGGGAACATGTGGCCGGTGGCCTCGTGGCGCTTCTTGCCGTAATGGCCCAGGATGATGATCGCGACGATCGCCAGCCCAAGTCCGCCGAGCATCCAGTCGAACGAATTGCCTTCCAGCGCCGGGACCTTGAGGCCGCGGTTGGAAATGAACACGCCCGGCAGCGGATTGTGCGCCTGGCGCGGACCCGGCATGTTCTCGGTGATCAGCGCGTACCAGAAGAAGAGCTGCAGCAGCAGCGGCACGTTGCGCATCACCTCGACATACACGGAGGTGATCTTGGCCACGAGCCAGTTCTTGGACAGGCGGCCGATGCCGATGAGCGTGCCGAGGATGGTCGCCAGCACGATGCCGAGGACGGCGACGCGCAGCGTGTTGAGCAGGCCGACCACGATGGCGCGGCCGTAAGTGTCTGAGGGGGAATAGGCGACGGCGGTTTCGCCGATGGCGAATCCGGCCTCGCGGTTCAGGAAGCCGAAGCCCGTGGCAATGTTGCGCACGGACAGGTTGTGGAGCGTGTTTGAAACCAGGAACCACACGGCCCAGGCTACCGCGGTCAGCGCAATCACCTGGTAGACCACGGAGCGTACGCCGGGATCGTTCCAGTTCAGACGCCGAGGGGGTGCCGAAATCGGGGCGTTTTTGTTGGGAGTCATCATGATGAATCTACAGAAGTCGGACACCGGGTGGCATGCCGGAAAAGCCGCGCCACCCACTTCTGCCGCCCGCCCGAAGGCGGGTTAGGGCCTGTCCAGAATACACGTCCTGTGCAGACAGGCCCTAGGCATGACGGAGAGCCGTGCTCCGCCATGCCAGGCAGCCGCGCGTTAGCGCACCGGCCAGCCGTACATCAAGCCACCTTGCTTGTACGAAGCGTTCAAGCCGCGCTCCAGCTTCATCGCGCTGTTCTTGCCCAGCGTGGATTCGAAGCTTTCACCGTAGTTGCCCACGCTCTTGATGATGTTGTAGGCCCACTTGTCGTCCACGCCCAGGTTCTTGCCCATGCCCGGGGTCACGCCCAGGATGCGCTGGATGTTGGGGTTGGGGCTCTTGGTCATTTCATCGACGTTGGCCTTGGTGATGCCGTATTCCTCGGCTTCCAGCATCGCGTTCAGCGACCAGCGCACGATGTTGAACCACTGCTCGTCGCCCTGGCGGACCATGGGGCCCAGCGGCTCCTTGGAGAAGTCTTCCGGCAGGATGACGAACTTGTCCGGATTCTCGAGGGTGGTGCGGGTCGAGGCGAGCTGCGACTTGTCGGTCGTGAAGGCGTCGCAACGGCCGGCCGAGAAGGCGCGGATAATTTCGTCGTACTTGTCGATCACGACCGGCTTGAATTCGATCTTCTGGCTGCGGAACCAGTCAGCGAGGTTCAGTTCGGTGGTGGTGCCCGGCTGCACGCAGATGGTGGCGCCGTTCAGTTCCTTTGCGCTCTTGACGTTCAGGTCCTTGGAGACCATGACGCCCTGGCTGTCGTAGTAGTTCACGCCCACGCCGATCAGGCCGAGCGTCGTGTCGCGCGTCAGCGTGACGGTGGTGTTGCGGGTGAGCACGTCGATTTCACCGGACTGCAGCGCGGTGAAGCGTTGCTGGGTGTTCAGCGGCGTGAACTTGACCTTGGAGGCGTCGCCAAACATGGTCGCGGCGATGGCGCGGCACATGTCCACGTCGATGCCCTTGTATTCGCCCTTGCTGTCGGCGATGGAGAAACCCGGGATGCCCGTCGAAACCCCACACTGGACAAAGCCTTTCTTTTTGACGTTATCAAAGGTTGCGCCCGCGTTGGCAGCCGAGGATGCAGCAAACAAGGCAGCGCCAATGGCAGCGAGTTTCAGTACTTTCATCGTGATCTCCGTGTGGGATGAAGCGGAATCCAAAGCTAGGGCCGGGTTGGACCCACGCATGGGGCGGATGGTAGCGTCCGTAAAGCACGCGGCGCATCCGGGAATTCCCTTGAAATATAGGGACACTGGATGAAATGAAACGCTGTTTTTGACGAAAAACAGGGACGCGCTTTCAGCTTTGCGAACATCTGTTTCAGCCGGCCGAATGATGCGCACATGTTCCGACCGCGCCAAGAGATGTAGGCCACCTTACTGTCCCCGAGTTACTATGGCGGCTTCATCTGACAGCCGCCATGATCGAATTCCAGCACGTATTCAAATCGTATGGTCGCGGCCGCAATATTCTGGCCGACATCAACTTCCGCGTGAGCGCGGGAGAGTTCGTTTTCGTATCGGGGCCGTCCGGCGCCGGCAAGTCCACCCTGCTCAAGCTGATCGGCGGTCTTGAGCCCGCCAGCCGGGGGTCCATCCAGGTGAACGGGCAGCGGCTGGATAAGCTGCCGGCGCGCGCCCGGCCGTACCTGCGCCGCGCGGTGGGCGTCATCCTGCAGGACACGCACCTGCTGTTCGATCGAAGCGCGTTCGAAAACGTGATGCTGCCGCTGGCCGTCCAGGGACACCCCTGGGATTCTGCCGCGTCGCGCGCCCGCGCCGCCCTGGACAAGGTGGGGCTGTCGGGCAAGGAAGACCTCAACCCCATCGAGCTCTCAGGCGGCGAACAACAGCGCCTCGCGATCGCCCGCGCCATCGTCAACCGGCCCGCGATCCTGATCGCGGACGAACCCACCGCCAACCTCGACCACGACAACGCGCAACGCATCATGAACGTGTTCCGCGACTTCAACCGCGTCGGCGTCACCACGCTGATCGCCTCGCACGACCAGGAACTCATGGCGCNNCCCCCCCCGCCGCCCCCCCCGGCCGGCGACGCCAGCCGGGGGCCGCGTGGCGCAGGGGCGGCCCCCGTCCGTTCCAGCCGTACCGAGCCGGGCCTCGGCCATCCGGGAGAGTCGGCATGAACGCCTGGCTGCGGCAACACCGCTACGCGCTTCTCGTCACCCTGCGCCGGCTGATCAAGCAACCCTTCTCATCGCTCGCCAACCTGCTGGTCATGGCGCTTGCGCTGGCCCTGCCGCTGTTGGGCAGCGCGATCCTGGTCTCGGTGCAACCGGTGGCGCGCGAAATGTCCGTCACGCCGGAAGTCACCGTCTTCATGCGTGTGGACGCCCCGGCAGGCGCTGCCGCGGACGTCGCCAAGCGCATCCAGGCCGACTACCCGCAAGAGGTGCGCGCCGTGCGCGTCGTGGGCCGCGAAAGCGCCCTGGCCGACCTGCGCGCCAACCCCGCCTGGCAGGAAGCGCTGGCCGTGCTGCCGGGTAACCCGCTGCCCGACGCGGTCGTCGTCACGCTGGCCGACGGCGACAACCTGGCCGGACGCGCCGACACGCTGGCCTCGGCCTGGAAGCAGTGGAACCACGTGGACCTGGTGCAACTGGACAGCGCGTGGGTCCAGCGGTTGGAAGCCATTTTGCGGTTTGCCCGGATCGGCCTGGGGTTCCTGGCCGCGTGCGTGGCGGTCGTGGTGCTGGCCACCGTGTTCAACACCGTACGCATGCAGGCGCTGTCGCAACGCGAGGAAATCGGCGTGGCGCGGCTGGTCGGCGCCACCGAATCGTTCGTGCGCCGCCCCTTCCTGTATCTGGGCGCGCTGTCCGGCGCGTTGGCTTCGCTGCTGGCGATTGGCGTGGCGTCCGTTGCGCTGTCTCCGCTGAACGAAGCCCTGCTGGGGCTGGCCCGCAGCTACGGCGCCGAGTTCGCCCTGCATCTGCCCGGCGCCTCCGTCCTGGTCGGCGCGGTGGTGGCGTCTGCCGCGCTCGGCGCGCTGTCCGCGCGCTGGTCGGTCACACGCAGCACCCGGTTCTAAGCCGCCGCCTCCAGCGGTTTGGCCGATGGTCCGGGCGCCCTGCCCGGACCCGCCGTGCACCTCGTCCCGGGCCCAAAAGCGTGAATCTGTATAATGAGATCAATTCTCATTGCATCCAGACTCCGCTGTTCCGTCCTCATGCCAGCCCCGGACCCCGCCGCCACTGATGATTTGACCGGGCTGTATGTCGAGCACAGCACGTGGCTGCAGGGTTGGCTGCGACGGCGCGTCGGCGACACGTTCGCAGCCGCCGACCTGGCGCAGGACACATTCCTCAGCCTGCTGGACCGCAAGACCGCGGCTTCCGAGATCCGGAAGCCGCGTCCATTCCTGGCCACGGTTGCCGGACGGCTGCTTGCACACCGGCACCGACGGCAGTTGCTGGAAACGGCTTACCTCGAAGCGCTGGCCTGCCTGCCCGAGGAAGTGGCGCCCTCGCCGGAAATGCGGCTGATGGCGGTTGAAAGTCTGCAGCAGATCGACCGCGTGCTCGATGGCCTGCCGCCCAAAGTGCGCGAAGCCTTTCTGCTGGCGCACCTGTTCGAACTGAGCTACGCCGAGATCGCCGAGCGGCTGAGCGCCTCGACCAGTTCGGTCAAGCAGTATCTGACCCGGGCCAACCGCGAATGCATGTTCGCGCTGGCGTACTGACGTCATGACCTCCCGCAGAGATACGCTGACGCTGCCCAGCGGCCGGGTCATCACCCGAGCCACCGCGGATGCGGCGGCTGACTGGCTCACCCTGCTGATGTCCGGAGACGTTGGCGACGCGCAACGGCTGCAATGGCGGCAGTGGCGCCAGGCGCATGCCGACCATGAAGCGGCCTGGCAGCATGTGGAGTCCGTCACCGGCCGGATGAAATCATTGGAACGTGCGCCGGCTTATGCGGCCCTGTCGCCGTACGGGCCGACGGGCAGGCCGCCCCTCGCCGCCCGCCGGCGGGCCACCCGGCTGCTGCTATGGGGTGGGATCGCCACCGGCGCCGGATTGCTCGGGTCCCGCACCGGCATCTGGCAGACCCGCATGGCCGACTATCGCAGCGCCACCGGTGAGCAGCGCAATTTCACGCTGGAAGACGGCACCCGTCTGACGCTCAACACGGATAGCGCGGTGAATCTGCAGTTCGATCACACCCAGCGCCGCATTCTGCTGGTGGCGGGCGAGATCATGATCACCACGCGGCACGAGCCGGCACGGGCGGATGCGCGGCCGTTGCTGGTGGCGACCGCCGAAGGCACCGTCCGCTCGCTGGGCACCCGCTTCACCGTGCGGCAGCAATCCGGCTCTACCCAGGTGGCGGTTCAGGAGAGCGCGGTGGAGATTGCTCCCCGGTCCGGCAATGCGCGACGGCTGCACGCCGGCGAGCAGACCCGGTTCAACCGCGACGCCGTCGAGCCGCCGCAGTCGGCCGATGCACACGCGGACGCGTGGACGCGGGGGCAACTGGTGGCCGATGAGCAGCGGTTGGGCGATTTCCTGGCCGAAGTCGGCCGTTATCGGCCGGGCGTGCTGCGCGTCGATCCGCAGATCGCGGGACTGCGCCTTTCCGGGGTCTTCCCGCTGGCCGACACCGATCGCATCCTGGCCACCCTGCCCAGCGTGCTGCCCGTCCGCGTGCAGTGGCGCACCCGCTACTGGGCGACGGTCGTGCCCGCCGACTAGCGCGGCAAAAAATATTTTTCGCAGCGACTGCCCGATCTGCGTTTTCGCGGCACCTACCTCATGAGGGACCGGAATTTTCGGAGGTCCGATCACAAGGAAGAACATGCCGAATCAGTACCGCGCCGAAGATTCGAGGCGCCCATATCCATCTCCCATTGCATTTGCCGTCCTGGCGCTGAGCGCCGCGCTTGCGGGTGGCGCGCCGGCGTCCGTGCG
>NZ_DIEJ01000094.1:0-11424 GCF_002418565.1 Achromobacter sp. UBA5777
GCCCCCTACGGCGCCACCGCCTTGTTCGCCGCCGGCGGCACCGGTGAGTTCTTCTCGCTGGCTCCGGATGAATACTCCGACGTCATTCGCACCGCCGTGCAGACCTGCAAGGGCAAGGTGCCGATCCTGGCCGGCGCCGGCGGCCCCACACGCACCGCCATCGCCTACGCACAAGAAGCCGAGCGCCAAGGCGCCAAGGGCGTCCTGCTGCTGCCCCACTACCTGACCGAAGCCTCGCAGGACGGCATCGCCGCCCACGTCGAGCAGGTCTGCAAGTCGGTCAACATCGGCGTCATCGTCTACAACCGCGCCCAGTCGCGTCTGTCGGCCGACAGCCTGGCCCGCCTGGCTGACCGCTGCCCCAACCTGGTCGGTTTCAAGGACGGCATCGGCGACATCGAATCGATGGTCCGCATCCGCCGCAAGATGGGCGACCGCTTCTCGTACCTGGGCGGCCTGCCCACCGCCGAAGTCTACGCAGCCGCTTACCGCGCGCTGGGCGTGCCGGTCTACTCGTCGGCCGTCTTCAACTTCGTGCCCAAGATGGCCATGGAGTTCTACAACGCCATCGCCGCCGGCGACAGCGATACCACCAACCGCCTGCTGGACGATTTCTTCCTGCCCTACCTGGAAATCCGCAACCGCAAGGCTGGCTATGCCGTCAGCATCGTCAAGGCCGGCGCCAAGCTGGTCGGCCACGACGCGGGTCCGGTGCGCGCACCGCTGACCGACCTGACCGGCGAAGAAATGGAAATGCTGCAAGCGCTGATCAAGAAGTCCGGCGCCGAATAAGTCGTCCGCATTTGCCCATGCGCGACTAGCCGCCAGAACGCCCTCCGCTGGAGGGCGTTTTGCTTCTTGATGCAAAGAAAAGTTGGCGGATTTCGCCCCGTATGTTGTCATATGGCCCCAGTGCATCCTTGCGGTCGCGCGCAGTTGGCGCGGCCGAACCCATTGGGCCGGACACCCGTGGGGCATCAGAGGAACGCGTACACTTGCGGCTGCGCGCCAGGCCGCCAGCCTTGCCCGCAGCGATTTTCCCTATAAGAGAGACAATGCAAACTCCCGCCCGGCCTCCCCGCTCGCGCCTGACCGATTTCGTTATCGAGGAACTGACCAAGCGCCTTGATGGGCGTCAGTACCGCGCCGGCGACAAGCTGCCTTCGGAGCACGCGCTGTGCGACGAATTCGAAGTCAGCCGCACCGTCATCCGCGAAGCCGTGGCTTCCATGCGGCTGAGCGGCCGCCTGGTAAGCAAGCCCGGCATCGGCGTTTTCGTGACCGAAGACCGCGAAAAGCCCATCGATTTTGTCGTCGAACCCGCCACGGATCCGCGCTGGGCCCTGCACATCATGGAATTGCGCGCGGGCCTTGAGGTTGAAGCCTGTGGACTGGCGGCAGAGCGCCGCAGCGCGGCGGATCTGAGCGGCATCGTCGAAGCCTTTGACGCCTTCAACCGCGCCACCCGCGACATGGAAGCCGCCGTCAAGGCCGATTATGAATTCCACCTGTCGATTGCCCGCGCGTCGAACAATCCGCACTTTCCGGCCCTGCTGAAGGCGGCGGTGCGGGACGTGATGCTCGATCTGAACATCAAGCACGGCGGCAAGACGCCCGAAGAACTGGAAACGTACGAGATCCGCAACGTACGTGAACACGAAGCCATCCTGACGGCCATCATGCGCCGCGACCCCGGCGCCGCGCGCGCTGCCATGGCGCGCCACCTGGGCGACAGCATCGCGCGGTACCGCAAGCTGCTGTCCCATCCCCCCGCGATTTAAGCCACGCCCGCGTGCCCTCCCCGTGATGCCAATTACGGGAATCCCCTTACTTGTTTACTTGTATGACGGCTGCCATCATACGTCTTATTGCATAACGTAATACGACGCGGCTTCAGTACTGCCTGCGTCTTCCGCGATCCGTAAGACCTGCCGTACCAGTGCCGCCGATGAGCCCCATTCTTACCCTCCGCAGTACGTACCACCCCTACGCCACGCGCATTCACCGGCGCACCGCCTGACCGGCCCAGAGCCGGCGCTTTTCCCCCAATTCCCGTACCCCGTCCGAATGCGCGACGCACCCTCCCCGGCTTGCCGGGGCGGACCCCGCACGCTTGGCCGTTTTCAACCCCTCCGCTTTTCAATCACTTTCGATCCCCAGGAGAAATCTCCATGCGCAAGTTTCTGAGCTCCGCCGTTGCGGCAACCCTGCTGTGCGTCGCGTCTGGCGCGCAGGCCGGCGTGACGTTTGACGCCGTCAAGAAAAAGGGCTTTCTGCAGTGCGGCTTTGCCGGCATTCCCGGTTTCTCGGTGCTCGACAGCAAGGGCGAATGGACCGGCCTGGACGTGGACATGTGCCGCGCCGTCGCGGCCGCCATGTTTGGCGATGCCTCCAAGGTCAAGGGCAACGTGCTGACCGCGCAGGCGAAGTTCACGGCGCTGCAGTCTGGCGAGATCGACATGCTCTCGCGCAATACCACGCAGACCCTGACCCGCGACACCACGCTGGGCCTGATCGGCGTGGGCGTGAACTTCTATGACGCCCAGGGCCTGATCGTGAAGAAGGCGATGAACGTCAAGAGCGTGAAGGAACTGGACGGCGCCACCATCTGCGTGCAGCCCGGCACCACCACCGAACTGAACCTGGCCGACTACTTCCGTAGCCGCGGCCTGACCTTCAAGCCGGTGCTGGTCGAGAACTACGACGAGAACTTCCGTCTGCTGGAATCGGGCCGCTGCGACGCCTACACCAACGACAAGTCGAACACCGCCGCCAACATGCGCACGCGCCTGGCCAAGCCGGACGACTGGGAAATCCTGACCGAGAACCTGTCCAAGGAACCGCTCGGCCCCATGGTCCGCCAGGGCGACGAGCAGTGGTTCAACGTCGTGCGCTGGTCGCTGAACGCGATGCTGGAAGCCGAGGAATACGGCATCACGTCCAAGAACGTCGATGAAATGTTGAAGAGCACCAACCCGAACGTCCAGCGCATCCTGGGCGTGACGCCGGGCATGGGCAAGAACCTGGGCCTGGACGACAAGTGGGCCTACAACATCATCAAGCAAGTCGGCAATTACGGCGAAAGCTATGACCGCGCTATGGGCAAGGACAGCCCGCTGAAGCTGGACCGCGGCCTGAACAAGCTGTGGACGCAAGGCGGCCTGATGTACGGCTGGCCGGTGCGCTAAGCATCGCTCCCGCGGCTCCGCCCTGTGCGGGGCCGCGCTTCATTTCCCCGGCCTGCGGGCACGCCCGCGCCAGAACACTCTTTACGCAGCAATACCATGAACAGCATCGTCAACGCCCGACTCAAACAGATCAAACCCTCGCCCAGCATGGCCGCCAAGATCGTCGTGGACGAACTCCGCCGCCAAGGCCGCGAGATCGCCGACTACACGCTGGGCGAGCCCGACATGCCCACGCCCGCGCATATCGCGCGCGCCGGCCAGGAAGCCATCGCGGGCGGCGACATCCGCTACACCAGCCCGAACGGCACCGTGGGTCTGCGCAAAGCCATCGCCAACAGCCTCGAACAGACCGTGGGCGTGCGCTACGGCATGGACCAGATCACGGTGGGCGCCGGCGCCAAGCAGATCATCGCCGCCGCGCTGACCGCCAGCCTGGAGCCGGGTGACGAAGTGATCGTTTGCGCGCCGTACTGGGTTTCCTATCCGGACATGGTGCTGTTGGGCGAAGGCAAGCCTGTCGTCGTCACCGGCCCCGAGTCGCAAGGCTTCAAGCTCGACGCCGCCACGCTGGAAGCGGCCATCACGCCGCGCACGCGCTGGCTGATCCTGAATTCGCCCAGCAACCCCAGCGGCGCCGTCTACAGCGCCACCGAGCTGCGCGCGCTGACCGACGTGCTGCTGCGCCATCCGCACGTGTGGATTCTGAGCGACGAGATCTACGCGCCCTTCACCTACAGCGGCCAGGCCCACGCCTCGCCCGTGCAGGTCGAACCCAAGCTGGTTGAGCGCACGCTCATCGTCAACGGCATGTCCAAGTCCTACGCCATGACCGGCTGGCGCGTCGGATACGGCGCCGGGCCCGCGGACCTGATCAAGGCCATGAGCACCGTCATGTCGCAAAGCACCTCGTGCCCCAGCGCGATCTCGCAAGCGGCGGCGCAGGCAGCCCTGGAAGGCGACCAGTCCAGCGTCACGGAAATGGTCGGGATCTTCAAGAAGCGCCGCGACCTCATCGTGAGCCGCCTGAACGCCATCCCCGGCATCTCGTGCGCCATGCCGGACGGCGCGTTCTACGTGTACGCCAACGTGCAGGGCCTGATCGGCAAGAAGGGTCCCGACGGCGAGCTGAAGACGGACCTGGACGTTAGCCTGTTCTTCCTGCGCGAAGCGGGCGTGGCCGTGATCGACGGCGGTTCGTATGGCCTGTCGCCGTACGTGCGCTTCTCGTTCGCGACCTCCACCGAGGTCATCGAGCAAGGCATGGACCGTCTGGCCGTCGCGGTCAGCGCCCTGATGGCGGGCTGAACCGTGGCGCAGCACACCGCTCAACACCCGGTGCAGCGGCCGCCGCGCCGGGTTTCCTGGAACGATCCGGCCACGCGGGCGCTGGTTTACCAGGCGCTGGCCCTGGCGCTCGTCGGAGCCGCCGTCTGGTTCCTGGTCCACAACACGCTGCACAACCTGTCGCTGCGCAACATCGCGACGGGTTTCGGCTTTCTCAACCGCGAGGCCGGCTTTGCCATCGGCGAATCCGTCATCGCCTACACCCCCGCCGACACGTACGGACGCGCCATCTTCGCCGGCATCCTGAACACGCTGCGCGTGGGTCTGCTGGCGCTGATCGCCGCGACCGTCCTGGGCGTCTTCATCGGCATCGGCCGCCTGTCCAAGAACTGGCTGGTCAACAAGATCACCTCGGTGTACGTCGAGGTGATGCGCAACGTGCCGCTGCTGCTGCAGTTGTTCTTCTGGTATGCGCTGATCACCGAGAACATGCCCGGCCCCCGGCAGGCGCATAACCCGCTGCCCGGTGTCTTCATCTCCAACCGCGGCCTCAAGGTGCCGGGACTGGAAGGCGCGTCGCTGGACTGGGTGCTGTGCGGACTGGGGCTGGCCATCCTGGCGATCATCGCCGTGGGCCATTGGGCCACCAGGCGCCAGGAAGCGACGGGACAGCCATTCAAGCTGGGCCGCACGGCCATCGGCCTGCTCGTCGCCTTTCCGGTCGTCGGTTGGCTCGTCAGCGGCGCATCGCTGACGCTGGACATGCCGGCGCTCAAGGGCTTCAACTTCGTCGGCGGCCTGACGCTCTCGCCGGAGTTCGTCGCCCTCTTCCTGGGTCTGACCGTCTATACGTCTGCCTTCATTGCGGAAGTCGTGCGCTCGGGCATCCAGGCCGTCAACAACGGTCAGTGGGAAGCCGCCGGTTCGCTGGGCCTGCCGCGCCGGCTGGTGCTGCGCCTGGTGATCCTGCCGCAGGCGTTGCGCGTCATCATTCCCCCGATGACCAGCCAATACCTGAATCTGCTGAAGAACAGTTCGCTGGCGGTGGCCATCGGTTACCCGGACATCGTGTCGGTGGTGAACACCACGCTGAACCAGACGGGCCAGGCCATCGAGGGCATCCTCATCATCATGGCCGCCTATCTCACGGTCAGCCTGTCGATCTCGATATTCATGAACTGGTACAACAAGCGCATCGCGCTGGTGGAGCGTTGAGATGAGCAGCACTACGCAAACCCTGAGCGCCAACGTCGCTCCGCCGGGCGCGCAAACCGGCGCCTGGGCCTGGATGCGGTCGCGGCTGTTCTCGTCGCCGCTCAACATCCTGATCACCGTGCTGCTGGCGTGGTGCCTCTTGATGGCCGTGCCGGCGCTGGTGGAATGGGCCTTCATCAAGGCCAGCTTTGACGCCACCAACGCGCAGGAATGCCGCGCCGCAGGCGGCGCCTGCTGGGCGTTCATCGTTGAAAAGCACCGGCTGATCCTGTTCGGCACCTATCCGTTCGACGAGCAATGGCGCCCGCTGATCGCCACCGGCATCCTGATCGCGGTGATCGTGGCCAGCGGCATGCGCCGCTTCTGGAACGGCAAGCTGGCGCTCATCTGGACGTTTGGCCTGGCGGCGGTATCCGTGCTGATGTGGGGCGGCGTGTTGGGCCTGACCTACGTCGAGAACGCCCGTTGGGGCGGCCTGCCGCTGACCCTGATCCTGGCCACTTTCGGCATTGCCTTCGCGTTCCCGATCGGCGTGCTGCTGGCGTTGGGACGCCGCTCGAAGATGCCGGCCATCAAGGCCCTGTGCGTCGTGTACATCGAGCTGATCCGAGGCGTGCCGCTCATCAGCCTGCTGTTCATGTCGTCGGTCATGCTGCCGCTCTTTCTGCCGGAGGGCTTCACCATCGACAAGCTGCTGCGCGCGCAGATCGCGATCATCATGTTCGCCGCGGCGTACATCGCCGAAACGGTGCGCGGCGGCCTGCAGGCCATTCCGAAGGGTCAGTATGAAGGCGCGGATTCGCTGGGCCTGAACTACTGGCAACAGATGCGCAAGATCATCCTGCCGCAGGCACTCAAGATCGTGATCCCGCCGCTGGTGGGCATCTTCATCAGCCTGTTCAAGGACACGTCGCTGGTCGTGATCATCGGCATTTTCGATCTGACGCTGGCGGCCAAGGCGGCCCTGTCCGACGCGGCATGGCGAGGTTTCGGGGTGGAGGCCTATCTCTTCATCTCGCTCATCTACTTCGTCTTCTGCTATTCCATGTCCAAATACAGCCGCGCGCTCGAGCAGCGCCTGGCCACCGGGCACGCCCGGTAAACCCGAAGGAGAACAGGCATGTCCGATGCCATCATTCGTCTGCAGGACGTGAACAAGTGGTACGGCCAGTTCCACGTGCTGCGCAACATCAATCTGAACGTCGCCCAGGGCGAGCGCATTGTGGTGTGCGGCCCGTCGGGTTCGGGCAAGTCCACGATGATCCGCTGCATCAACCGGCTGGAAGAACACCAGAAGGGCCAGATCATCGTCGACGGCACCGAGCTGACCAGCGACCTGAAGCACATCGAGACCATCCGCCGCGAAGTCGGCATGGTGTTCCAGCACTTCAATCTGTTCCCGCACCTGACGGTGCTGGAAAACCTGACGCTGGGCCCGATGTGGGTGCTGAAGCAGTCGCGCGCCCAGGCCGAGGCCACGGCCATGAAATACCTGGAGCGCGTTCGCATTCCCGATCAGGCCGCCAAATTCCCCGGCCAGTTGTCCGGCGGGCAGCAGCAGCGCGTGGCAATCGCACGGTCGCTGTGCATGAACCCGAAGGTCATGCTGTTCGACGAACCCACGTCGGCGCTGGACCCGGAAATGGTCAAGGAAGTGCTGGACGTGATGGTGACGCTGGCGCAGGAAAGCGGCATGACGATGATCTGCGTGACCCACGAAATGGGCTTTGCGCGCAAGGTGGCGAACCGCGTGATCTTCATGGACCGCGGCGAGATCATCGAGGAAAACAATCCGGACGATTTCTTTGATCATCCGCAGAGCGAACGGACGAAGCTGTTCCTGAGCCAGATCCTGCATTGACGCGCTGGAAAACCGCCAAGCAGTGCTTCAAGCCGCCTTCCTGCAAGGCGGCTTTTTCTTTTGAGGATTGCTTGGCGTGTCTGTAGCAAGCGGCCGAAAGAACCAGAACGCGGCGCTGCCGCCCCGCATCCCCCCGGAATGCGTATTAGTGATTTGAATATGCCGCTGCAGCCCCGCAGCGGCCCAGGCGCGCCAAATCAGAAATCAGATATCGACATGAGAATTCAATCGTTCTAGCGCGACGGCGCATCGGCCAGACTGCGTCTTCTCTAAGCGCAAACAGGAATACCGATGTCCCTTCCTTCAGTCACGGGCCTGGACCACTACATCATCCGGGTCAACGACCTGCAGGCGGCGACCGACCGCTACGTCAAGCTGGGATTCAGTCTGGCCCCGCAGGGTCGGCACCATCGCGGCACGCGCAACCAGACGATCATTCTGGATGCCAACTATCTTGAACTGCTGACGTTCCCCGAAGAACTCAAGGCGCAGTCGCGCTTCGGCGGGTTTGACGATGCGTACGAAGGCCCGGTCGCCACTGCCTTGCAGACCACAGACAGCACGGCCGTGCACGCGGAACTGGCGAAGTTGGGCATCGATGCCGAACCGCCCGTCAGCGGCGGCCGCCCGGTGCATCTGCCAGAGGGCAGCGAAGACGCGGCCTGGAACAACACCCAGTTGCCGGCTGGCCTGCTTGGCGTGCCCGACTTCTTCACCTGCGGCCATCTGACGCGACATCTGGTTTACCGCCCCGAATGGCAGGACCATGCCAATGGCGCGCGCCGCATCGAGTCCTTGATCGTCGTGCATCCCGAGCCCCGTTCGCTGCGCGCAGGCTACGAGCGCGTCTTCGGCGCCATCGCCACCAGTGATCTGCCCGACGGCGGCCTGCAGGTGCGGCGTGGCAGCCTGCGCATCGACTTCGTTACGCCCGCCGCGTTCGAGCAGCGCTACCCGCAGGTTCGCGTGCCCACCGGCCTGCCCGCCGCGTCGCAGGGCGGATGGTTCGCGGGCTCCGTGATCGGCGTTCGGGATCTGGACAAGACACGCGCGCTGTTTGACGCCAACCAGGTGACGTACCGCGCCAACGCGCGCGGCGAGCTGGTGGTGGCGCCGGAGGACGCCGGCGGCACGCTGCAGGTCTTCGTGCAGGAGGCGTGACATGAGCCAACCCCTGCCCGATTACTGGGACTGCTTTGCCAACGACTATTCGTCCGCGCGGCAGGCTTTCGTCGACGACGCGGCCGCGCGCGGGGCCGCGCTGTTCCGCTATGAGCACCCCACGTTCAAGGACGCGCAGGGCGACGCGTTGAGCGTGGACGTCGCTGTCTTAGGCCGCCGCGATGCGCCGCGCACGCACCTCGCGATCAGCGGCACCCACGGGCTGGAAGGCGCGGCAGGGTCCGCGGTGCAGCGCGCATGGCTGGCCGCCGACGGTGCGAAGCCCCTGCCCGACGACGTGAACGTCGTCCTGGTGCACGCGTTGAACCCGTACGGCTACGCCCACGACACCCGCACCACCGAAAACAACGTCGACCTGAATCGCAACTTCGTCGACCACACGCGGCCCTATCCCGCCAATCCGCACTACGCGACGCTGCATCCGCACCTGATTCCGGCGCAATGGACCGAGGCCACGCACGAGGCCGCTGCGCAGGCGCTGGACACGTTCAAGGCCACACATGGCGCGGATACCCTGTTCAACGTGACGGCCAGCGGCCAGTACACGCATCCGGACGGCCTTGTCTACGGCGGCCAGGGGCCGGAATGGTCCAACCGCACGCTGCGGCGCATTGTGGACGAGCACCTGGCGGCCAGCGAGCGTGTCGCGTTCATCGACTGGCACACCGGCATCGGCGAATACGGCGACCCCTTCTTCCTGTGCTTCAACGACGAAGACAGCGCGGAGCAGACGCAGGCCGCACGCTGGTGGGGTGCTGAACGCGTGCGCGACCAGCGCCCGCACGGCCTGGCACGCCCCGACTATCAGGGCCTGGTGTTCCGCGGCGTGCAGCAGGCGCTAGGCGATCGCCCGCTGGCCGGCGCGGTCGTCGAGTTCGGCACGCGCGGTCTTCAGATGCGGCCCGCGCTGCGGCTGGACCAATGGCTGCGCTTCAAGGCGCCCCAGACGCCCGATGCCGCCCGCGATGCGCAACTGCGCGCGGACCTGGTGGACGCGTTTGTACCGGTATCCAGCGTGTGGCGGCGCAGCGTCGTCGCGCATGGCCTGCACATCACCCGCCAGGCCATCGACGGCGTCGCGGGCTGGTGACTTCCTTTCTCTAAATCCCCTTCTATCTGGCATTCATGAAAGCGATTGTTTTGCGTGAGCACGGCGGCAACGAAAAGCTGCGCCTGGAAACCAACTTCCCCGATCCCGTGGCCGGTCCCGATGACGTGGTGATCCGCGTCAAGGCCTCGTCCCTGAACTACCACGACGTCTTCACCCGCCGCGGCATGCCCGGCATCAAACTGCCCTTTCCCGTCATCATCGGCCTGGACGTGGCCGGCGAGATCGTGAAGACCGGCGAGAACGTGCGCGACTGGAAGGCCGGCGATCGCGTGCTGGTCGACCCGATCGACCGCGTGGACGGCGGGCTGGTCGGCGAGACCATTCACGGCGGACTGGCCGAGCTGTGCCGCGTGCCCGCGCACCAGCTCCTGCGCCTGCCGGACGAAGTCAGCTTCGAGCAGGCCGCCGCGCTGCCAGTGGCTTATGGCACCGCGCTGCGCATGATGAACCGCATTGGCCAGGTGCAGGCCGGCGAAAAGGTGCTGATTCTGGGCGCCAGCGGCGGCGTGGGCGTGTGCGCGGTGCAGCTCGCGAAGCTGGCCGGCGCGGAAGTCATCGCCTGCGCCGGCACGCCAGAGAAAGGCGAAGCGCTGCGCGCGCTGGGCGCCGACCACATCATCCTGTACACCGAGGAAGACTTCCTGAAGGCCGTGCAGGAACGTTTCGGCAAGCCCTCGCGCCGGCGTGGCGGCAAGCCGGGCGGCGTGGACGTGGTGGTCAACTTCACGGGCGGCGATACGTGGGTCAAGTCCCTGCGCTGCCTGCGCCTGGGCGGACGCCTCCTGACCTGCGGCGCGACGGCGGGCTTCGATCCCAAGGAAGACCTGCGCTACATCTGGACGTTCGAGCTGCAAGTCCGCGGCTCCAACGGCTGGGACCGCGAGGACCTGCACGAGCTGCTGGCGCTGGTGCGCGACGGCCGCCTGCGCGTCGAAGTGGACCGCGTGTGGCCGCTGGAACAAGGCGCCGAGGCGCTGGCCTCGCTGGAAGATCGCAAGATCGTCGGCAAAGTGCTGGTGGCGTCATGAGCGCGTTGCTGAACGCCGTGGATATCCAGGCCAAGTTCGACGGATCGCCCTTCATTGCGTGGCTGGACCTGTCCGTACGCCACGTCGACCACGAACAGGGTGAACTGACCGTGGTCGCCCCCTTCCGTCCGGAGTTCGAACGCGGCGCGCAGAGCGGCCAATGGCATGGCGGTCCGCTGGCCGCCGTGATCGACACGGTGGGCGACTTCGCCGTCGGCATGCTGCTTGGACGCGGCCTGCCGACCATCAACTTCCGCGTCGACTATCTGCGCCCTGCCATCAATACCTCACTGACCGCGGTGGCACGCGTGCGCCGCAACGGCCGCAGTGTGGGCGTGGCCGACGTCGACCTCTACAACGACCAGGGCGCACTGGTGGCCATTGGCCGCGCCACGTACGCCACGCTCAGCCAGGGCTGAGCCGCGCCATCAAGACAAGGATTCCCGTCATGACACAAGCAACTCGCGCCGGACGGCGCGCCTTTCTGACTCGCTCCGCCGCCGGCGGTCTGGCTGCGGCCGGCCTGGGCGTCACGCCGCGCACGCTGCTCGCCGC
>NZ_DIEJ01000099.1:0-9050 GCF_002418565.1 Achromobacter sp. UBA5777
GCCGTGCAGGCCGCGTTCGCGCCGTCGCAAGGCACGTCCGACCTGGCGGGGCTGGCGGCGCGGATGCTGTCGGCAGGCGGGCAGGGCGCAGCGCATCCGCGCATCCGCGTGATGGCGGCGCGCGCGCAGGCCGGCATCAGCTGGACCGATTTTTCCGAATGGCTGGACAACCTGGCCGGGCTCTGCGGCGACCGCCTGCTGCGCGTCAAAGCCGTGGTGCGCGTCAGCGATTGCGAGGAACCCATCTTGATCCAGTCTGTCGGCTCGACCTTCAGCCTGCCGCAGCGGCTGACGCGGCAGCCCGATGCGCGCGACGCGATCATCGTGATTGCGCGCGACATCGAGGCCGAGGAAATCCGCGCCTCCGCGCCGCATGCGCCGGTCGACATGCTGGTCTGAACACCGTTGAATCCAAGGCCGCGCGGCCAGACTGGCGTGCCGCGCGGTGCTTCGTAGCTAGTCGTCAGTTCTTTTCGATACGAGGTTGTCATGCAAGAGAAAAACCTGAATCGCCGTGGCTTCATCAAGACCGCCTCCGGCCTGGCGCTAGCGCCCGCCCTGGGCTGGCTGCCCGGCATGGCCCACGCCGCCGAAAAGGAAATCGTGGTCGGGACCTGGGGCGGCGACTACCAGAACCTGCTGCAGCAGATCATCAATCCCATCGTCGCCAAGCAGGATGTGAAGGTGGTCTACGACACGGGCAACGCCGTGGGCCGCGTCACCAAGCTGCGCGCCGAAAAGAACTCGCGCCGCGGCAGCATGGACGTGGCGCTGCTAGGTGAAGTCGATATGTACGACGCCGAGCGTTCCGGCACGCTGGAGCCCCTGGACGTCAAGAAGCTGCCCAACCTGGCCAACGCGATCGACACGCTGAAGACGCCGTACTCGATTCCGCACATCTTCAGCGCCATGACGCTGGTCTACAACACCGAGAAATTCCCGACGCCGCCCGATTCGCTGCAGGTGCTGCTGGATCCCAAGTGGAAGGGCCAGGTCGGTTTTTCCGACATTCTTTATCTCTACAACTCGGTCTTCGTGGGACTGGGCGCGGACGGCACCACCAAGGACTACGAGGGCGGCAAGCGGTTTCTGGCCAAGCTCAAGCCGAATGCGCCGCGCATCTACCCGTCCAATGAAGCCGTCGCGGCCGCCTTCAAGTCCGGCGAAATCGCGATCGCCGTCATGTGGAAGGCACGCGCGCTGCAATGGAAGGACAGCGGACTGCCGCTGGGCTTTGTCATTCCGAAGGAAGGGTCGGTGCCGGTGTCGTTTGAGGCCGCCGTCGCCAAGAACAGCCGCAACAAGGACGCGGCGTGGGCGTACCTGAACGCCATGCTGGATCCGCAGGGCCAGATCGGCTTTGCGGAAAAGATGGGCTACGCGCCCACTGTGACTAACGCGACGCTGCCGGAGGCGTTGAAGCGCGTGGGCTTCTCGGATGCCGAGGTCAAGCTGCTGCACGCGTACGACCTGAAGGGATTGACCGAGAAGAAGGCGGAGATGCTGGAGTTCTGGAACAAGGAGTTCAAGGCGGGATGATAGGGCGCGGGGCGTCGTTCCCCGCGTTTGCGCCACTGACCGCGTCATCGAAGCGCGATTCCTGCGGGGGAATCGCGCTTTTTCGTTTCCATACGCCTCTGCATGCGTAGTGAAATGTTATATCATCCGCCTGCTGGTTTGTAATGATATAACATCCGAGAGAGTAAAGATGAACGGTAAGAAGCTGGGGATGGGGAAAGCGCGCGGCAAAGCATCGCGCGTTCGAGCAGTTGGCCGGGCCCCCTTGAAACCGCTGGTGTGCTCGCTGATGCTGATGGCGCCCGTCGCCCAGGCGCAGACCGAAGGCGAGGCCCGCACGCAGACCGTGGCGCCGATCACGGTGTCCGCCAACCCGCTGGGACTGGACCTGAACAGCACCACGCTGCCGGCCTCGGTGCTGGAAGGCGATGCGTTGATCGAGCAGCGCAACGGCACGCTGGGCGAAACGCTCAAGAACCTGCCAGGCGTCAATAGCGACACGTTCGGCGGCGGCGCCAGCCGTCCGGTGATCCGCGGACAAACCGCGCCGCGCGTGAAGGTGCTGTCCGATGGGTCCGAAGTGATGGATGCCTCGGCTATTTCGCCCGACCATGCGGTGACCGTCGAGCCGCTGCTGGCCGACCGCATCGAAGTGCTGCGCGGCCCGGCCACGCTGCTGTACGGCGGCGGCGCGATCGGCGGCGTGGTGAACGTGATCGACAAGAAGATTCCGACCGAAGTGCCGGAGAAGGGCATCGCGGCCGAAGCGGAACTGCGCGGCGCCACCGGCACCAAGGAACGCGCCGGCGCGGTCGGCATCACGGCGGGCGAAGGCCAGTTCGCGGTGCGCGTCGAAGGCATGAAGCGCCGCACCAGCGACTACGACGTGCCGGACTGGCCCGGCGGCAAGCTGGAAGGCTCGTACAGCGAGTCGACGCAGGGCTCGGTCGGCATGTCGTGGATCACGCCGCGCGGCTACGTGGGCGTGGCCTTCACGCACCTGCAAAGCGAATACGGCCTGCCCGGCCACAACCACGAATACGAAGGTTGCCATCCGCACGGCACGCATCTGCATTGCGGCGGCCATGACCACGACCATGGGGACGAAGGCGAGGAAGGTCACGACCACGACCACGATCACGAACATGGCGGCGTGCCCTACGTGAAGCTGCGCAGCAACCGGATGGACCTGCGTGCCGAATACCAGGATCCGTTCGCAGGCTTCGAGAAGATCCGCTTTCGCGGTGGCCTGACGGATTACCAGCACGACGAAATTGAAGGCGGCGAGGTTGGCACGCGCTTCAAGAACAAGGGCTACGACATGCGGGTGGAGCTGCAGCACAAGCCCATCGCCGGCTGGCGCGGCGTGGTCGGCCTGCAGAACGCGTACAGCGATTTCAGCGCCGAGGGCGAAGAGGCGTTCCTGCCGCCGAGCAAGACCCGCTCGACCGGGGTGTTCCTGCTGGAGGAATACCAGTTGAACGATTGGCGGTTCGAGCTGGGCGCGCGTCAGGACTGGCAGCGCGTGTCGCCGTCGGGCGGCGCGCCGCGCAGCAGCCTGTCGGGCACGTCGCTGTCGGCCGCCGCGATCTGGGACTTTGCGCCGCAGTATTCCGTGGCGCTGTCGCTGTCGCGCTCACAACGCCTGCCCAACGCGCAGGAGCTGTATGCGGACGGCATCCACATCGCCACCAATACGTATGAACTGGGCAATCCGGACCTGACGCGCGAAACGTCGCACAACATCGACTTGACGCTGCGCAAGCATTCGGGCGACACGACGTTCTCGGCCAGCGTGTTCCACAACCGCGTGAAGAACTACATCTACGCCAACACGCTGGACCGCTACGAGGACTTCCGCCTGATTGAATACACGCAGCAGGACGCGGAGTTCACGGGCGTGGAAGGCGAGCTGCGGCACCAGTTCACGCCGATCTTCTCGGCGGCGGTGTTCGGCGACTACGTGCGCGGCAAGCTCACGGGCGGCGACGGCAATCTGCCGCGCATCCCGGCCGGACGCGCGGGCGTGCGCGGCAACTTCAAGTGGGAGCAGTGGTCGGGCGGCGTCGAATATGCACGCGTGTTCGCGCAGAAGGACATTGCGGCCTATGAAGACACCACGCCGGGCTACAACATGGTCAACGCGGTGGTCGCGTATCGCGGCCAGTACGGCGCCACGGGCTACGAGGTCTTCCTGCGCGGCACCAACCTGCTGAACAAGCTGGCTTACAACCACGCCTCGTTCATCTCGACGGTTGCGCCGCTGCCCGGCCGCAGCGTGCTGCTGGGCGTGCGCATGACGTACTGACCCGGTTGGGTGCGGCGGCGGGCTGTGCTATTTTCGGCGGGTGCCGCTGTCCGCGGCGGCATCCCGCGCCAGGAGCCCGCCATGCTGAAGTTCGCCGCCAATCTGTCGATGATGTACACGGAACATGCGTTCCTGGACCGCTATGCGGCGGCCGCCGCCGACGGCTACGCGGGCGTGGAATGCATGTTTCCCTATGAAGCGCCCGCCGCGTTCGTGCGCGAGCGCATGGACGCCGCCGGGGTGGCGCAGGTGCTGTTCAATGCGCCGCCCGGCATCACCGCACAAGGTGATCGCGGGCTGGCGGCCCTGCCGGGCCGGCAGGCCGAGTTCCAGGCCGGCATCGAGCAGGCGCTTTCGTATGCCACCGCGTTGTCTTGTTCCAATGTGCATGTGATGGCGGGCGTGGCGCCGCCCGATGCCTCGCACGAGGCGATGCTGGACTACTATCACGCCAATCTCGACTGGGCCGCTCGCGAGGCGCGCTCGGCCGGCGTCACGCTGCTGATCGAGCCGATCAACACGCGCGACATCCCCGGCTATTTCCTGAACCGCCAGGAGGACGCGCACGCCGTCGTGCAGGCGGTCAATGCGCCCAACCTGAAAGTGCAGATGGACCTGTACCACTGCCAGATCGTCGAAGGCGACGTCACCGCCAAGTTGCGCGAGTACCTGCCCACCGGGCGCGTGGGGCACCTGCAGATTGCCGGCGTGCCGCTGCGCCAGGAGCCGGACCGGGGCGAACTCGATTACGGCTGGATTTTCGGCGTGCTGCGCGAGTTGCAGTACACCGGCTGGATCGGCTGCGAGTACCGTCCCGCAGGTTCCACGTCGGCCGGACTGCGCTGGCTGACCGCGGCGCGCGCCTGATCGGCAACAATCCCGCATTTGAAGTTCAAAGGAGTGAGCGTCATGTTCCAGGGCGTGCTGCGCATGCTGTTTTCGGCGGCGCTGGCCGCGGCTTTGCCGGCCGCGTCGTGGGCGGCCGACTATCCCGATCGGCCCATCCGGTGGCTGGTGCCGTTCAGCGCGGGAGGCGGCAGCGATCTGGCGACCCGCATCGTGGCCCGGCATGTCGGCCAGACGCTGGGACAGCCGGTGGTGGTCGAGAACCGCCCGGGCGCCGCCACCATCGTCGCCGCGCAGGAAGCCGCGCGCGCTCAGCCGGACGGCTACACGGTGCTGACCGCGGGCATGAGCACGCTGGCGCTCAACCCGTGGCTGTACGACGATCTGCCCTACGATCCGCAGCAGCAACTGACGCCGGTGTCCACGTTGGTGGCGCTGCCCATCGTGCTGGTTGCGGCGCCTGATTCGGGCCTGCACACGCTGGACGACGTGAAGACCTATCTGAAACGCGAGCCGCCGGGCAGCTATGCGTCGCTGGGCGTGGGCAGTCCGCATCACCTAGCCATGGAACTGTTCATGGAAACCGTCGGCGGCCGAGCGACCGCGGTGCCCTACAAGGGATCGCCGCCCGCGCTGCAGGATGTTGCCGCGGGTGTCGTGCCCCTGATGATGGCGGACCTGGCCGCCGCCCGGCCGCTGATCCAGGCGGGCAGGCTGCGGGCGATTGCGATGCCGTCCGCCAAGCGGTCTGCCCAACTGCCGGGCGTGCCGACGATTGCCGAGGCGGGCGGGCCGATCTTTGAGGCGGCGGCCTGGCAGGGCGTGGTCGCGCCCGCCGGCACGCCCGCGCCCATCGTGGAAAAGCTCAGTCAGGCGATCCGGCAGGCGCTGGCATCGCCGGATGTCGTCAAGCAGTTGACGCTGCAGGGCTTGGAGCCGACCGGCAGCACGCCCGACGCCTTTCGCGCGTACGCGCGGCAGGAGCACGAACGCTGGGGCGCGGTCATTCAGGGCAAGGGGCTTTCCGCGGAGTAAGGGGCCGGGGTGGCGCGTTGCCGGGCAAGGCGTAAACGGGACTCGGCGCTGGGTGAAAAGGGTTTGGGTAGCAAAGGGCCGGGTAACAGCCGCCGCAAGGTGTAACGGCGGCGTGCACGGCGACGGCGCGGGCGTACGATGAAACGATGCGCATCCGGCCCGGACCGCGGGCGAGGAGACTGCCATGTCTTTGATCGTAGCTGCCCGCTTCGAGGGCTTTGAAGCCGCCAAGGCCGCCGCCAGCCGCCTTGCCACCAGCGGCTTTCCCGACTGGGATATCCATACCTTCTACGTTAATCCCGCCGGCGAGCACGGCCGCTTTCCGTATGGCGGGGACCGGCGTTCCGACCCCGACGCGGGACGCGCCGACATGGGCGCCTATCTGGGCGCGGGCGGCGTGGGGGCTGTATTTGCGGTATTCGGCGGATTTGTTGCGGCAGAACTCAGCGACTCCACTGCCGCAATCCTGGCCGCGGCGGGTGTGGGCGCGTACCTCGGGTCGCTGTTCGGCGCGCTTTGGGTGACAGGGCACGGCACCACGCAGCACGGCCACTTCAATCCCGACTCTCATGCCGAGATCCGTCAGGCCGGCGTCATGGTCGCCGTGCGGGTCAGGCCGCAGCGCGAGATCCTGGCATGCCGCATTCTGCGCGATGCCGGAGGCGCCGACGTGGAGCACGCCAACGGCCGCTGGCGCAACAACCACTGGGAAGACTTCGACCCGCTATCGCTGCCGCAGCGCGAGCCGGGTTTTGGTTGATGGCGGGGCGGAGGGCGATTTGCTGTAAAGGTGTCAGACACCCTGCTGCAACGGTGTCTGACACCCTCTGAGATGTCGCTGCAAGCTGGCGATCCGCTCACCAGGGTGTCAGACACCTGATGAGACACCGTTTGCCCGCGAAGGAGTCTGATCAGTCAGGCGCGGGGATCGGCGCCTTGCGGCTGCGCTGCGCCGTTGCGGCGCAGCCGGCGGACGCGACGATGATGCCGCAGATGGCCAGCCATTGCGTCTGCGACAGATGTTCGTTCAGCACGACGACCCCGGCCAGCGCACCCATTGCGGGCTCCATGCTCAGCAGTACGCCGAACGTCTTTTGCGGCAGCCGCCGCAGCGCCACCATTTCCAGCGAATAGGGCAACGCGCTGGACAGGATGCCGACGGCCACACCCGCCAGGATCAGTTTGGGATCGAGCAGGGCCATGCCCGCGTGCGCCGCACCGACAGGCAGGGCGACCATCGCGGCCGCCAGCAGACCCAATGAGGTGGCCTGACCGCCGTGCACGTTGCCGGCCATCTTGCCGAAGATGATGTACAGCGCCCAGCACACGGCAGCGCCCAGTGCGTACGCGATGCCCTGTGGATCGAGGTCGTGGACGGACTGGCCGGTGGGAATGAGCAGAATCAGGCCGGCCAGCGCGCAGGCGATCCACACAAAGTCGATGGCGCGCCGCGACAGCACCACGGCCAGCGTCAGCGGTCCCGTGAATTCGATGGCGATGGCAATGCCCAGCGGCAGTGTTTTCAGCGCCATGTAGAACAGCAGGTTCATGCACGCCAGCGTCACGCCGTACAGCGCAATCTTCGCGGCGTTGCCGCGCGTCAGCGGAAAGCGCCACGGCCGCCAGAAGGCCAAGAGGATGATGGCGCCGATGACGATGCGATACGCGGTGGTGCCTTGTGCGCCCACTTCCGGAAACAGCGATTTCGCGAACGACGTGCCCACGCACAGCGAGGCCATCGCGCCGATCAGCGACAGGGTGGGAAGCAGGGTGGACGTGGCGCTGTTGTGTCCGTTGTTCAAGGTGGCGGCAGTCATGGAAGGCGGGGTTCGTGCAAAAACGCTTGTGTCAGGAATTTGGCGTGGGCGGTCAGGGCTGCGGATTCATCGCCGTGGATACCAGCACGTAGATCGCCAGCCCCAGCATGATCGCGCCCAGAATGCCCTGCTGCGCACGCAGGAACCACGGATTGCGCGCGACCCAGCCGCGGATGCGCGACGCGCCGTACGCAAAGCAGCTGCCGTAGGGCAGGCTGAGCGCCTTCATCGTGACGCCCAGCACCAGCATCTGGATCCAGACCGGCCCGTTGTCCGGCGAGGTGAATTGCGGCAAGAAGGCGATCATGAAGAGCAGCACCTTCGGGTTCAGCAGATTGGTGATGAAGCCCTGCCAGAAGGCGTCGCGCGCGTCGCCCGGCCGGGCCGCCAGCGACACCTCGGCGGCGTTCGCGCACCGGATCATTGCCTTGATGCCCAGGTACCCCAGATACAGGCCGCCCGCCGCCTTGATGCCGACGAAAAGCGTGGGAAAGGTCCGCAGCACGGAAGCCAGGCCCAGCACCACGGCCGGAACCTGAATGAAGCCGGCGGCCACGTTGCCCAGCACGCTATGGAAGGCGGGACGAAACCCTTGCGTCATGCCGCGCGATAGCGTGAGGGCCATGTCGGGACCGGGCGTGAGCTTCAAGGCCGCGTCGGCGGCCAGGAAAAGCAGGAAAAGCTGGAGTGACGGCATTGCAGGGTGCAGCGTGGAATTCCCGGCGGCGCGGGCGGAGGGCTCCCAGTGTAAGCAAGCCACTTGAATAATTCCTGCGTCCGGGTCACTCGGAATGAAGTTTCCCGTCGAATTCTCGACGGTTTGCATCGCGACCACGATTAGAATCGGCCGATACCCGCCATCCGCGCGATGTTTCACCTCAAAAGCGTTCCGAGTGCCCCATGGAACTAGACGATTTCGACCTGCAGATCCTGCAAAGCCTGCAGGAAGACAACCAACGAACCAGCCAGGAGGTCGCGCAACGCGTGAACCTGTCGCCGGTGTCCTGCCTGCGCCGCATGAAGCGGCTGCGCGAATCCAGGGTGGTGACGGCGGACGTGTCCGTCGTGGACCCCGCCGCCGTGGGACGCGGGATCACGATGGTGGTGCTGGTGTCGCTGGAAAGCGAGCGCGCCGACAAGCTCGACCAGTTCAAGCGCGCCATGCAGACCGCGCCCGAGATCATGCAGTGCCTGTCGGTGACGGGCGAGGTCGACTTCGTGCTGACGCTCACCATGCGGGACATGGGCGAGTACGAGGTGTTCGCGCAGCGCCATTTCTGGGGCAACCCGAACGTGAAGCGGTTTTCGACGCTGGTGGTGATGAGCCGGGTGAAGAATGGGCTGACGGTGCCGGTGATGGCGGGAGCGTAAGCCGGCGCATGCTCCGGCGCGCCGCGCGGCGCGGCCGCTTAGGCGGGCGCGCAACCGGTCGCTCAAGCCCCTGACGGCTGGCCGCCGTCCCGGATGCCGGTTCGCGCGGGTCCAGGCCCGTGCGGGTCGGCCGGCCGGGCCGCGTGGATCGCACG
>NZ_DIEJ01000098.1:0-180 GCF_002418565.1 Achromobacter sp. UBA5777
CTTCAAGCCAATGTCGACGAACTGACGAAGGCTGTTGCGCAGCAATCGGCCGCGGCCGGGGCGGCAGGTGCAGGTGCCGCTGGCGCTTCGGGGGCAGCCGGTGCAGCCGGTGCGCCGGGCGCGGCAGGCACTCCGGGAGCGTCAGGTACGTCGGGTGCACCGGGCGCAACAGGTGCTCCG
>NZ_DIEJ01000098.1:502-14160 GCF_002418565.1 Achromobacter sp. UBA5777
GTACTCCGGGCGCAGCAGGTACTCCCGGCGCCGCAGGCGCTGCTGGCGCAGCAGGCGCTCCGGGCGCAGCAGGCACCCCAGGTGCAGCAGGCACCCCGAACGCAGCAAGCACTCCCGGTGCCACCACCTCTTCACCCTCCGACGCCGACAAACCCGTCGGCACGCTTCCGGACAAAACTGTGCAAACTGGCATGCCCGGCTGGCTGGCCGACAATCTTCTCGTGATCGTTACCGCGGTGCTGGCGCTGGTCGCCTTCGCTATTGCCTGGCTGTTGCGCCGGGCCGCCGCGCGGCGTGACGACGATGACGAGGACAGCTATACCTACAACGAGCCCGCGCTGGATACGGCAGCGCTGAACCGCAAGCTCGACACCATCAATCTCGACCTGGACGTACCGCCCACGGACGAACCGCGCCGTATCGGCGGTCCTCGGGTTTGAAGCATGTCTAGAGTTGCATTGGGGCTGGCGTATGACGGCTCCGCCTGGCAGGGTTGGCAGACACAGCCGCACCGGCAGACGGTGCAGGATTCGCTGGAATCCGCCCTGGCTAGTTTCTGTGGCGTCGCCGACCCGGTGCCCACGATCTGCGCCGGACGCACCGATACCGGCGTGCATGGCGCGATGCAGGTGGTCCATCTGGACACCGCGCTGAATCGCAAGACCGAATCCTGGGTACGAGGCGTCAATGCGTTTTTGCCGCCCAGCATTTCGGTGCAATGGGCCGAGGAAGTCTCCGACGAATTCCACGCGCGTTTTTCGGCGCGCGCCCGCACTTACGTCTATCTGCTCTGGCGCGGCCGGGTGCGTCCGGCGCTGTGGGCAGGGCGTGCCGGCTGGTGCTTTCAGCCGCTCGATGTGGACGCCATGCGCGCTGCGGCCAAGGCACTGGTTGGTGAACATGATTTTTCCAGCTTCCGTTCCTCGCAATGCCAGGCCAAGCATCCGGTGCGGCACATGCACAGCCTCGAGATCGAAGAGCGCGGACCGTTCCTCGTCTTCACGCTGAAGGCAAATGCCTTTCTGCATCACATGGTGCGCAACATCATGGGCGCGCTGCTGCAGGTTGGTCAGGGCAGGGAATCGGTGGACTGGATGACGCAGCTTCTGGCGTGGCGTGACCGCAAACGCGGCGCGCCCACCTTTGCGCCGGATGGCCTGTACCTTGCCAGCATCGATTACCCGGAAGCCTTCGGGCTGCGCGAACTCGATGGCGGGGCGTCGCTGCTTTCGCCCTTTACTCAATCCTATTAGGGAAGCCGCCGCGCAGCCGGCGGGATCCCGCGCCTTTCTGGAGGCATGCGCCATGCAACGCCGCGCGTTTCTGAAGCAGACCGCCCTGGGCGCCGCCGCCGGCAGCGCCGTGCTGGCCGCTCCCGCCATCGCACAGGAAGCGCCCAACCTCACCTGGCGGCTGGCTTCGGATTTTTCGGCCGATGCGGCGACGCTGTTTGCGGGGGCCGCCGACGTCGCGCGATATCTGGCCGAGGTCACGGACGGGCGCTTCAACATCGAGGTCTTTCCGGCCGGCCAGTTGTTCCAGCCGGGCCAGGCGCTGGAAGCCGTGCAGCACCGCATCGTCGAATGCGGCCATGCGGCGTCGGCCAGGTATTTCACTACCGATCCGGCGCTCTGTTTTGATGGCGGCGTGCCATTTGGATTGAACACGCGCCAGATGAACGCATGGATGCGGAAAGGCGAGGGTCTGACGCTGACGCGCGAGGCCTTCGCCAAGTTCGGCATCCTGAACTTTCCCTGCGGCTATACCGGCGCGCAGATGGGCGGGTGGTTCCGCGGCGAGATCAAGACCGTTGATGACCTGCGCGGCCTGAAGGTAGCGGCCGATGGCTTTGCCGCCCACATCCTGTCGCGACTGGCTGCGACGCCGGTCGACATACCCGCGAGCGACGTGCATGCCGCGCTGGCGCAAGGCCTGGTGGACGGCGCGGTGACGATCGGCCCGTTCGACGATGAGCGGTTCGCGTTGTTCGAGGTCGCGCGCAACTATTACTTTCCGGGCTGGTGGGCCGGCACGCAGCAGTTGTCGCTGTACGTCAATCAAGACGCGTATGGCGAGCTGCCCAAGGCCTATCAGACCGCGCTGTCCCTGGCCTGCGCCGCCGCATGCAACGACATGATTGCCGCGTTCGATGCCAACAATCCGGAGGCGTTGCGCCGGCTGGTGTCACAGGGTGCGCAACTGAAGGCGTATCCGCGGCCGGTGCTGCAAGCTGCGCACGAAGCCACGGTGGCGGCCTGCAATGAATTAAGCGCGAAAGACGCGACGTTCAAGAAGCTCTACGACAGCATGCTGGCTTTCCGCGGCAAGCAGGTCCCGTGGTTCCGCATGGCCGAGGGCAGCTTCGACAACATGGTGGCGACGCTGGGCGCGCCGGGGACGTAGGGGCCGGATATACTGGCCCATCCAGTCGCCGCGGGGCGACACATCCAGAAAATGCCATGCGTACACGCATAAAGATCTGCGGGCTGACCCGCGAAGAAGACATTGAAGCCGCCGTTTCGGCAGGCGCCGACGCGATCGGTTTCGTCTTCTATCCCAAGAGCAAGCGCTGTCTCACGCCTGTTCGCGCCGCGCAGTTGCGCCGCGGGGTGCCGGCGTTTGTCGACGTCGTCGCGCTCTTCGTGAATGCGCAAGAGGAAGAGGTGCGCACGGTGCTGGGCGAAGTCGGGCCCGACCTGCTGCAATTCCACGGCGACGAAACGCCGCTGGAATGCGCGCGCTACGGGCATCGCCACCTGCGGGCCTTCCGTGCCGGCGCGCCCGGCCTGGAGACGGCGGACAACTTGGCAGCCACTTGCCGCGCATACGGCCAAGCCGCGGGATGGTTGTTCGACAGCTACAGCGCCGGTTATGGCGGCAGCGGACACGGTTTCGACTACGCGTTGCTGGATGATGTGCGGGCCGATCCCATGTCCCGCCCGTTGATTCTGTCGGGCGGATTGAATGCAGAAAACGTCGGCGCGGCCATCGAATCCGTGCGGCCTTGGGCGATTGATGTGAGTAGTGGCGTCGAAGTCGAGCAAGGAATAAAAAGTTCTGATAGAATCTCGTTCTTCGTTGCTGCAGCACATGACGCAGACACGAAATTGAAGGAAAAGAAGTAGTGCTTTAAAGCGTGTGGAAAGGGTTGATTGGCCGCTTGGTTAATACCTAATTGGTAGTTTCCAAATCGGTTAATCCTAGATTCCAAACGCGTTGCGCAAGGGTCAGTTTGGCAAAGCCGCAAGGCAAGCTTCGCAAAACCTGAAACGCAATAAAAACTGCAAAAAATCTTCCAAGACGATTTGCACAGTTTAAAAAAGCACTATATAATTCTTCTTCTTTGCAGGCGGTTAGCTCAGCTGGTTAGAGCGCCACGTTGACATCGTGGAGGTCGTTGGTTCGATTCCAATACCGCCTACCAAATTCCTGCAAAGGTGTGTTCGATAGAGCTAGTCGGACACAGACCTGAAAAGCCGCGACAGTCTTACGACTTCGCGGCTTTTTGCTTTTCCGCGTGCGACGGTGCTTTTAGCAAATCAAGCGCGCGGCGCGATCCTCGCATCGGTTCGCAACATCGCTGCATGGGTTCGCACCATCGCCGCATCGGTATCGCAACGCTGTCGCATCAGTATCGCAATAGCGTCGCATCAATACCCACGCAGGTATATTCCTTCTTTCCCAATTCAAAGCCCGCCCATGCATTGCACGTTGAAGGCGTTCGTTCTGGCTCAGTTGCTGTGGCTGCCCGGCTGCGCAATCAAGGCGCCGACGCCGGCTCAAACGGCTAGCGACGAGGCGCCGATGTATGCCGGCGCAGATCGCCGCGTGGCCGCAGCGTTGCGCGCGGGCGATGAACAACAGGTTGCACAGGCCGCAAAAGCGTTTGCGTCGCCATCGGCGGCAGCGCAGGCGCGGGTCGAAGCGGGCTATCGTCTTTTCCGTGAAGACCAGCCCGGCCAAGCCATGCGGCGCTTCAATCAGGCCTGGCTGCTCAATCCCGACAACGCCGAGGTATACGCGGGTTTCGCGGTCATTCTGGAAAGCCAGCGCAAAGTCTGCCAGGCGATGAGCATGATGGACCGCGCGATCAGTTTGAATCCGCCCGCGTTTCGCGGCATTTATGCGGACGCGGGCCGGATCGCGGCGCGTTGTGCGGCAGAAGACAAGACGCTGCCGCCCGAGGCGCGCATCGCGGCCACGACGCGTTCCGACGAGTGGTACCGCAAGGGCGAGGCCGTCGAGCCGGACAAGGGTTATCTGTATGCGTCATGGGCCACTGCCTACTACTGGCGCGGCCAGTATGGCGAGGCGTGGGCCATGGTTCACCGGTCGCGTGACGCAGGCGGCAGTCCTGATGCGGAGTTCGTCAGGATGCTGCGCGCCCGCATGCCGGAGCCCGCCGCATCCTGAGCCGGTCGATGCTGGGGGCGTCGAAGATAATGCGGGCAGGGCAGACGTTGCGGGCACGGCAGACGATCCGGGCGGAGCAGGCAATGGTCGCGGCGCGAAGCAGCCGGTTCCCCACCCGCCCATTTGCGATATCCTGCACACCATCATGATGAGAGCACTTTGGTTATGCCTGGGCTGCCTGATGCTGGCGCTGGGCGTCATCGGCGCCTTTCTGCCGGTGATGCCGACGACGATCTTCCTGATCCTGGCCGTGGGCTGCTTTTCGCGCTCGTCGCCCCGGCTCGAGAAATGGCTGCTGGACAGTCCGACATACGGTCCATCGCTGCGCGCCTGGCGTGAACAGGGCGCGGTATCGCGCAAGGGCAAAACGTACGCCAGCCTGGGCATGGCAGCGGGCTATGTGCTGTTCTACTGGAGCGCGAATCCCTCGCCGTTGCTGGCCATCGGCGTGGGCATCTTCTTTCTGGCCAGCGCGGCTTATGTGCTCAGCCGGCCCGGCCCGCGTGCCGAGGGCCAGGCCCCTGACCCGGCAGCCGAACCGCTCAACGACCCGACTACCGGACTGGCCTCTGACGCAACCAAAGAACCAGCCACAGATCAGGCCGACACGCCGTCGCGCAAATAACCCGCACCGCCCGCATACCTCAATGCGAATGCCGCGGATCCCCACGCGTCTCCACCACCTTCAAATACAGCGTCGCCGCCTCCAGGCACCCGCCCGTGGACAGTTGCCCCACGGTCTGCCGGTAGAGCTCCTGCCAGGGCGTCTGCGACGGCGGCGCTTCGTACGCCGGTTCCTGGCGGCGCCGTTCCAGTTCTGATTCATCCACCTGCAAGATGACCGACCGCTGGTTCAGGTCCACGCGGATCCGATCGCCGGTGCGCAGGAGCGCCAGCCCGCCGCCCACTGCGGCTTCGGGCGACATGTTCAGGATGGAAGGGCTGGCCGACGTGCCGCTCTGGCGGCCGTCGCCCATGCAGGGCAACGAGTCGATGCCGCGCTTGATCAGATGCGACGGCGGCGCCATGTTCACGACCTCGGCGCTGCCGGGGTATCCCACGGTGCCCGCGCCGCGGATCACCAGAATGCAATGTTCGTCGATGTTGAGGGCCGGATCTTCGATGCGGGCGTGATAGTCCTCCGGGCCTTCGAAGACGATGGCACGCGCGTCGAAGGCGTTTTCCGAGCCGGGCTCCGACAGGTACGCCCGGCGAAACGCCTCGCCCACGACCGACATCTTGATGATGGCGCTATCAAAGAAGTTCCCGGACAGCACGATGAAGCCAGCGCGGTGCTTGAGCGGCGTGTCGCAGCTTCGGATGACGTCGGTGTTATGGGTCTTGGACGCTGCGGCAATGTCGCCGATGGTCTTGCCCGACACGGTCCCGCAGTCAGGATGCAGACGGCCCGCGGCCAGCAGCTCGTGCAGCACGGCCGGCACGCCGCCCGCGCGGTGAAAGCCTTCGCCCAGGTGCTCGCCGGCCGGCACGCAGTTGACCAGCAGCGGCACGTCTTCGCCCAGCCGCTGCCAATCGTCCAGGCTCAGGTCGACGCCCATGTGGCGCGCAATTGCGATCAGATGCGGCGGGCAGTTGCTGGACGCGCCCAGTGCCGAGGCAACGACGATGGCGTTTTCGAACGCCTGCCGCGTCATGATGTGCGAAGGCCGCAGGTCCTCGCGCACCATGTCGCAGATGCGCATGCCGGTGGCGTAAGCCATCTGGCCGCGTTCGCGATACGGCGCGGGAATGCTTGCACAGGTGGGCAACGACATGCCCAGCGCTTCGGCCAGCGAGTTCATGGACAGGGCGGTGCCCATGGTGTTGCAGTGGCCGATCGATGGCGACGACGCCGTGGCCAGCGTCATGAAACCTTCGTAGTCCAGCTTGCCCGCGGCCATCAGGTTGCGCGCGTGCCAGATGACGGTGCCCGACCCCACGCGCTGCCCCTCATGCCAGCCATCCAGCATGGGACCGCCGGACAGCACGATGGCTGGAATGTCCACGGTGGCCGCGGCCATCAGGCAGGCGGGCGTGGTCTTGTCGCAGCCCGTGGTCAGCACCACGCCATCCAGCGGATAGCCATGCAGAATCTCAACCAAACCCAGATACGCCAGATTGCGATCCAGCGCCGCGGTGGGCCGCCGGCCCTGTTCGGCCAGCGGATGCACCGGGAACTCCATCGGGATGCCGCCGGCGTCCCGGATGCCCGCCTTGATGCGTTCGGCCAGCGCCAGATGATGGCGATTGCAGGGCGCCAGGTCGCTGCCCGTCTGCGCGATGCCGATGATCGGCCGCCCCGACTGCAGTTCCTGGCGCGTCAGGCCGTAGTTGAGATAGCGCTCGACGTAGATCGCCGTCATGTCGGCGTGCGAGGGATCGTCGAACCATTTCTGGCTGCGCAGTCGGCGGGGTGTCTGGGACATGGCTGTCTCGCTTAGGTTGCATACGGGCCCGGACCAAAGGCGGATCCGGGCCACCAGCGACGCTAGTTGCGCGCCTTCTGGATTTCGTCGTTCAGCTGCTTGACCAGTTCCGGGCCGAGCTCCTGGGTGTACTTGTCGACCACGGGCTGCACCTTCTGGCGCATGCGGGCCACTTCTTCCGGCGTGACCGTGTTGATCTTCATGCCGTTCTTCTCGAGCGTGCCCATGGCCTTGGTGGAATCGGCGCGGCTGTCCTGCCGTTCGAAGTCGCGCGACGATGCGGCGGCCTGGCGGATCAGCTTCTGCTCTTCAGGCGACAGCGTGTCCCACCACTTCTTGGACGCCAGCACTACCCACGGCGTGTAGACGTGACGCGTGATGGTCAGGTAGGGCTGCACCTCGTAGAACTTGCTGCTCTGGATCGTGGTGATGGGGTTTTCCTGGCCGTCCACCGTGCGCGTTTCCAGTGCGGTGAACAGTTCCGAGAACGGCATGGGCACTGCATTGGCGCCCAGCGTGTTGAACACGCCCAGTGCGATCTGGTTCTGCATGACGCGCAGCTTGATGCCTTGCAGGTCCTCGGCGCGGGTGATCGGCCGCTTGGAATTGGTCATGTTGCGAAAGCCGTTTTCCCAGTAGACCAGGCCGACGATGCCCTTGGCTTCCAGCTTCTTCAGCAGGTCTTGCCCGAGCGGACCGTCCAGCACCGCGTCGGCTTCCTTTTCGCTGTTGAACAGGAACGGCAGGTCGAACACGCCGAACTCCTTGACCATGCCCGCCAGCGGCGCGGTGGACCCCACCATCATTTCCTGCGCGCCGCCCACCAGCGCGCTCTGCATCTGTTCATCGGAACCCAGGTTGGCCGAGCCGAAGGTCCGCATCTTGAGCTTGCCGCTGCTGACCTTTTCCAGTTCCTGCGCCAGATGGCGGGCCGCGCGGCCCTGCACGCTTTCCTCGTTCAGCCCGTAGCCGAAGCGGATGAGGCGCGGCTTGACGTCCGCAGCCGCGGCCACCCCGGCGACGGTGCAGGACAGCACCGTCGCCAGGACAAGAATGCGGGTCTTGAATTGCTTGATCATGGTGTTTCTCCTCGGGGGTTTTCAAGTGCCGCTAGTGCATCCAGCGTGCGGGTACGGTGATCAGTTCAGGGAAGATCACCAGCAGGACCAGCAGCAGTGTGTAGGCCACGACGTAGCGCCACACCCCTCTGCAGATGGTTTCCATATTGATGCGGGCCACGCCGCAAACCACGTTGAGCACCGTGCCCACCGGGGGCGTCAGCAGGCCGACGCTGCCGACCATGACGAACATGACGCCGAAGTAGACGGGGTCGATGCCCGCCTTGATGACGACGGGCATGAGCACCGGGGCGAGGATCAGGATGGTCGGCGTCAGGTCCATCACCGTGCCCACCAAGGTCAGCAGGATCAGCAGCGCGAACATGAGCAGCTTGGGCTGGTCCATCACCGGTTCGAGCAAAGCGATCAAATCCTGCGGCAGGTCCGCCAGCGTGATCATGTAGGACGAGACCATGGCGGCCGCCACCAGGAACATGACCACGGCAGTGGTGCGCGCGGCATTGATAAAGAGCGGTCCCAGGTCGCGCCAGCCAATCTCGCGGTAGACGAAGAGGCTGACCAGCAGCGCATACACGGCGGCGACGACCGCCGCCTCCGTGGGCGTGAAGATGCCGCCCCGCAGGCCGCCGATGATGATGACCGGCAGGAACAGCGCCCACAGCGAGCCGCGCAGCGCCTTCAGGCGGTTGCTCCACGGCTCGCGAGGCGAGGGCGTGATACTGCCGTGCTTGCGCGCAACCCAGGTCCACACCGCTACCAGCGTGAGCCCCATCATGAGGCCCGGCGCGATGCCGGCGAAGAACAGCTTGGTGATCGACACATTGGTGGCGACGCCAAAGATGATGAACGAGATCGACGGCGGAATGATGGGCGCGATGATGCCGCCCGAGGCGATCAGGCCCGACGCCTGGCCGGCGTCATAGCCTTTTTCGCGCAGCATGGGGATCAGCAGCGATCCCAGCGCCGCGGCATCGGCCACGGCCGAGCCAGACAGCGACGCCAGCAGCACGCTGGCGAAGATGGCCACATAACCCAGGCCGCCCTGGATGTGGCCCACGAACGTGTTGGCCAGATGCACGATGCGGCGCGAAATGCCGCCGGCGTTCATCAGTTCGCCAGCCAGCATGAAAAGCGGCACAGCCATCAGCGTGAAGCTGTTGGCGCCGGACAGCATGTTCTGGGCGAGGAGCTGGGTGTCGTAGAAGTCCAGCTGGAACATCATGACGATCGCGCTGATGATGAGCGCGAAGGCGATCGGCATGCCCAGGGCGATCAGCCCGAGCAGCACGACTAGGAAGACGGTCAGGATCATTGCGGATATCCGGGCGAATGAGTGGGGGCGGGGAGGGGCCGGGTCAGACCGCCGGGTCTTCCGGACTGGATTCCGCCGGCAGCGGTCCGCCCGCAATCACGCGGACCAGGTCGATGAGCGTCAGGATGCCCATCGCCACGGCGGCATAGAGTCCCGCCGCGTTGAAGACGGCCAGCGGCATGCCGGTGACGGGCAGCACGGTGTCCAGGCCGATCACCGTCTGGACCCAGCCGCCTTCGGCCATCAGCCACAGCACCCACAGGATCATCAGCTGGCAGGCAATGTGCGACACGCGGCGCGCGCCCGGGCCGAAGCGTTCGACCAACATGGTGACGCCGATGTGCTGATGTTCGCGCAGCGCAATCACCGCGCCCAGGAAGATCATCCAGACAAACGCCAACCGCGAGACTTCGTCGGACACGTTGATGCCGGAGTTGAAGAGATAGCGCAGCGCCACGTTGCCGAACAGCAGCACGACCATCACGATCAGACAGGCCACCATCAGCCAGGTCTGCAGCACAAAACACCAGTCCGCGGCGCGGGCCAGCGGCGACCGGCCGGGGCGCGATGGCCCTGGCCGCCCCAGTGGGGAAGCTTGCATGGTTGTCTCCTCTCCGTTTTCCCGGAGTTTTCTAGTCGTTTGATGCGGATCATGTTAGCGCTAACATTTTTGCTTTGGCAAGCCTCTTTTTTTGCGTCAGACTACGCGCTTGCATTCATCGCGAGGGTCCATGTCCATCCGCAAACCCCGAAGCTCGCGCGCCGGCCGCGTCACCATGCAGGACGTCGCTCGGCGCGTCGGCGTCAGCGCCATTACGGTCTCGCGGGCGCTGCGCACGCCGGACAAGGTGGGGGAAGACCTGCGCCAGCACATCGCGCGGGTGTGCCAGGAACTAGGCTACGTGCCTAACCACGCCGCCAGCGCGCTTGCGTCGGCCCGGTCGCAGACCATCGTGGTGCTGATTCCGTCCCTGAGCAACGTGGTCTTCGTGGACATCATCACGGGCATCAAGGACGTGCTGGACCAGCACGGCTATCACATGCTGATCGGCGTTACGGGCTACTCGCCGGACGAAGAAGAGGCGCTGCTGCGCAAGTATCTGCAGCACTCGCCCGACGGGCTGGTGCTGACCGGCATCGATCACAATCCGGGTGTCTGGGAACTGCTGCGCGCGCAGGCGATTCCCACGGTGCACACGATCGAAACGCTGGAAGGCAACGACGACATGAGCGTCGGGTTCTCACAGTTCGACTCGGGCTACGCGGCCGGCCGTCATCTGGTGGAACGCGGCTACCGCCGCATCGGCATCATTGGCGCGCAGCTGGATCCGCGGTCGCTGCGCCGTTGCGAGGGGTGCCGGCAGGCGCTGCGCGATGCGGGCCTGTATGACGCGGCGCTGGAAATCATGACGCCCGAAAAATCGTCGATCAGCCTGGGCGCCGCGTTGATGCAGGACCTGCATACGCGTCATCCCGACTGCGACGCCGTGTTTTTCTGCAACGACGACCTGGCGCAGGGCGCGGTGTTCCAATGCGGCCGCGATGGGTTGCAGGTGCCTGAGCAGATGGCGATCGTCGGATTTCATGACCTGGCGGGCACGGCCTGGACCACGCCGCCGCTGTCCACCATCGCCACGCCGCGCTATCAGATCGGGCTATCCGCCGCGCGATTGCTCATGCAGCATCTGGCGGCCGAACCCGTGCCCGAGCGGCACGTGGATCTGGGTTTCGAACTGGTCCAGCGCGAAACCAGCTAAGCGCCTTCCAGCATCGCCATCAAACCGATGATCAGCGCCTGCATGCCCTGATCCAGTTCCACTTCCATCTCGGATTCTTCCGCCGTGCGCGCGGCGTCGACGACCGGCTCCAGCCCGGCAACCGAATACACCGTGTCCGCCACCGCAAGGCCGTGAAACGCCACGGTCGCCAGCAGGATGCGCGATTGTTCCTTTGAGATGCCATAGGCGTCGGCGATGTGGCGCTGATGCCCGTCGATCTTCGCCAGCATGGACGGCGTCGCGGCCAGCCGCCGGATGACGTAGGGCGTCACGCCCGGATGCGCCTTGACGAACTCGCGCACGGACGTCGCGAACACCGTCAGGTAGTCCTTGAGATCGCCGCGATCGTGGCTACAGGCCTGCGGAATCTGCCACCGCTTGAAGATCTCCTCGGCGACCAAGCGCTTGAGCTCTTCCAGGCTGGGCACGTGCTTGTACAGCGCCATGTGGCTGACGCCCAGCGCCGCTGCGACGCCGACGAACGTGATGTTGGGCAGGCCCACAGCGATGCCGGCATCGGCGATCCGCTCGCGGGTAATGGTGGGAGGGCGTCCCCGTGCGGGGCGGCGCTCTGGCGGCTGCATGTCTGATCCCTGGTGTTGGCGTCGGCGATCCCGCACTTTAACCCGTCCCGCAATTATTTAGTTTATTGCTATGCAACTATTTCAAGATTTAGTTTATAGTGATGCAAATAATTATCAACTTCGTCCTGGTACTTCGTTCATGAGCACTTCCGGAGCCGCGCCGGCCCACGCTAAACAACCCGGCCCGCTCAGCCTGGTGTTGACCCCGATCCGCGGGCAACTCATTGCCGCCGCCGCGCTTGCCGCAGTTGGCACCATGCTCACGCTGGCGCCTCTCGCCGCCATCGCACACATGGCTCGCCTCATCCTGGAAGGTCCCGAACCGACGGCTCCCGAGCTTTGGTGGACTGTCGCCGCCGCCGTCGCGTGCCTATTCACGGGCATGGCGCTGGTGTCGGCTGCCGAACTGACCGCCCACCTGGCCGACAACCGGATCACGCATCATCTGCGCCTGGCCGGCGCGCGGCGGTTGGCGCACGTGCCGCTGGGCTGGTTCACGGACCGGGCCTCGGGCGAGGTCAAGCAGGCGTTGCAGGACGACATGGCGACGCTGCACAGCCTCACCGCGCATTTCTTCACGGCCGTGGGGCGCGCCGGCGGCGCCATCGCGGCGTCGGCGGTCTACCTGTTTGCGCAGGACTGGCGCCTTGCCATCGCGGCGTTGCTGCCGTTTCCGGGCTTCTTCCTCTTTCTGCGCCGGGCCATGAAGGCCGGCAGCGCGAACATGCCGGTGTTCATGGAACGGCTTGGCCGCCTCAACGGCGCGACCGTCGAATTCGTCAATGGCATACCCGTGGTCAAGGCGTTTGGCGCTGCCGGCAAGGCGCATCGCGGCTACCGGGACGCGGTGGACGGCTTTGCCGCGGCTTTTGCCGACTTCACCCGGCCATTGATCGCCGCGATGGCGCGGGCCCACGCGCTGATCGCGCCGGTCACGGTTCTGGGCGTGGTGCTGGGCGCGGGCGCGCTGTTCGTGGCGCTGGACTGGATGGCGCCGGTGGACGTACTGCCTTTCGCATTGGTGGCGCCGGGCATCTGCGCGCCGATGCTATTGCTGCACACGCTGCTGCACGATCTGGGCAGCGCCACGGGCGCAGCGCAGCGCGTGTTGGCCCTCATGAATACGCCTGTTCTGGAAATGCCACCGGCCGGCGACGGCCAAATTCCTCAAGGCCACGAAGTGCGGTTCGAGGACGTGAGCTACCGCTACGGCGACGGCCACGAGGCCGTGTCCGGCATCACTTTCACCTTGGCGCCCGGCACGGTGACCGCCATTGTCGGCCCGTCCGGCGCCGGCAAATCCACGCTCGCCCGCCTGCTGGTGCGCTTCTTCGACCCGGCGCAAGGGCGCATCACACTCGGCGGCGCGGACCTGCGCCAGATCGAGAGCGCGCAGCTCTACCGGCGCATCGGTTTCGTGCTGCAAGAGGTGCGGCTGATCCACGCCAGCGTGCGTGACAACATCGCGCTGGGCCGGCCGGGCGCCACCCAGCAGGAAATCGAGGCTGCTGCGCGGGCCGCGAACATTCACGACCGCATCCTGGCCCTGCCGCGCGGCTACGACGCCGTGATTGGCGAAGACGCGCAGCTCTCGGGCGGCGAATGCCAACGTGTAAGCATCGCGCGCGCCGTGCTGCTCGACCCGCCCGTGCTGGTGCTGGACGAAGCCACGGCTGCGGCCGATGCCGGCAACGAGGCGGCCGTTCAGGAAGCGCTGTCGCGCTTTGCGCAGGGACGCACGCTGCTGGTGATCGCGCACCGGCTGGACACGGTGGTGCATGCCGATCACATCCTGGTCCTGGAAGACGGGGCCATCACCGAACAGGGGCGGCACGACGCGCTGCTGGCGCAAGGCGGCTGCTATGCGCGGCTTTGGGCGCAGGGCGGTCATGCGATGGCTGCGGCGCAAGAGGAGCCGGCATGCTGACGACCTTTGTGCGCCTGCTTGGCAAGGACGTTGCATTCCTGCGCCGCTACGGGTGGCTGGCCGCCGCCTACGGGCTGGCCTGCGGGCTGACCATGGCGGCCACGGCGCCGCTGCTTACGCATCTGCTGGCCGGCGACAC
>NZ_DIEJ01000100.1:0-19860 GCF_002418565.1 Achromobacter sp. UBA5777
AGCCCGACGGCCGCCGCCCCGCACTCGTCGTCGGCGCTGGTGGTCACGCGGCCGCTGCGCTCGGGCCAGCGCGTTTACGCACGGCATACGGATCTGGTGGTAATCGGCATGGTCAGCCAGGGCGCCGAAGTCATCGCCGACGGCAACGTGCATGTGTACGGTCCGCTGCGCGGCAAGGCGATGGCCGGCGCGCGCGGCGACACGTCGGCACGCATCTTCACGACGCATCTGGATGCGGAATTGCTGGCCGTCGCGGGCGTCTACCGCGTGGTCGAAGACAAGCTCGATGGCACGCTGCAGAACCAGCCCGCGCTGGTCCGCCTGGATGGCGACACGCTGCGCATCGAAGCACTGAAGGCCTGATGCCGCGCCCGGGGCGCGGCATCCTGCGAGACGGCGGCGCGGCCGCGGCCCGCTCAAATCTCAACACATCCTGTAAGAAGCCTTACACGGGCTTTTTGCTTTACGATAACGCGATTTATTCGAACATAAGGGTTTGATCGTCATGACACGCATTGTTGTGGTGACTTCCGGCAAAGGCGGCGTGGGCAAAACCACGACGAGCGCCAGTTTTTCCGCGGGCCTCGCGATGCGGGGCCACAAGACCGCTGTCATCGACTTCGACGTCGGCCTGCGCAACCTCGACCTCATCATGGGTTGCGAGCGTCGCGTGGTGTATGACTTCGTCAATGTGATCCAGGGCGAAGCGACCCTCAAGCAAGCGCTCATCAAGGACAAGCAGCTTGAAAACCTTTTCATCCTGCCCGCCTCGCAAACGCGCGACAAGGATGCGCTGACCCAGGAGGGCGTGGAAAAGGTCATCAATGACCTGAAGGAAATGGGTTTCGACTACATCGTCTGCGATTCCCCCGCCGGCATCGAAACCGGCGCGCTGATGGCCGCATATTTTGCGGATGACGCGCTGGTGGTCACCAATCCGGAAGTCTCGTCGGTGCGTGACTCGGACCGCATTCTGGGCATCCTGGCCGCCAAGTCCAAGCGCGCGGTCGAGGGCGACGAGCCGGTCAAGGAATACCTGCTGCTGACCCGCTACAACCCCAAGCGCGTGTCCGACGGCGAGATGCTGTCGCTGACCGACATCGAAGACATCCTGCGCATCAAGCTCATCGGCGTGATTCCCGAATCGGAAGCCGTGCTGCAGGCGTCGAACCAGGGTCTGCCGGCCATCCACCTGAAAGACACCGACGTCTCGGAAGCCTACAAGGACGTCGTCAGCCGTTACCTTGGCGAAGACAAGGCCCTGCGCTTTACCGATTACGAAAAGCCGGGTTTCCTGAAACGCCTGTTCGGAGGCAAGTAAGCGATGTCCTTCCTGTCGTTTCTGCTCGGTCAAAAGAAGACCTCCGCATCCGTCGCCAAAGAACGGTTGCAGATCATCCTTGCCCACGAGCGTGGCCGCGGGGATTCGCCCGATTACCTGCCGCAGCTTCAGCAGGAACTGATCGCGGTCATCTCCAAGTACGTGAAGATCAATCCTGAAGACATCAAGGTGCACCTGGAACGCCAGGACACGCTGGAGGTGTTGGAAGTGAAGATCGAAATGCCGCAAAACGAGACGTGACGTCTCCGCCGTGCGCCGGCCTNNCGGCGCACGCTGCACATAAAAAACGCCCGGCATTGCCGGGCGTTTTTGATGGGACGAGGAAGGCTTAACGCTTGCCGACCTGGTCGCCGATCACACCGCCGATCGCCGCACCGCCGACCGTGCCGAGCACACCGCCGTTAGTGATCACCGCGCCCGCGACGCCGCCCAGTGCGGCGCCCCCTACGGTGCTCTTCTGGCGATGGCTCATGCCATCCCACGATGAACAACCCGCCATGGTGGCAGCCAGCGCCACAGCGGCACAGATCTTGGAAAGCGATGCGATTTTCATGATGTAGCTCCTATTCTTTTACCCGGGGCCGCACCGGAGAATCAAAATGCGAGCGAGCGGACCTTTAGGGGTTTAGAGCTTTCAGGATCGCAAATTATCCGGGGACAGGGTGTTAGGTTTACCCAGGAATTGTGTCAAAGGGAGAGCGAACTTTTGCGCTCCTCTGGGAGCGATGTTGCAAGGGCCGACGGCTATTTGACCAGACGTAACACGTCGCGGAAGCGCGGGTGCTCGCACGTCTCTATCCACTCGAAAATCGCCATCTCTGTCGTGACGATCTCCGCGCCATGAGCGCGCGCGCGGCGCAGCGCGGCATGATGGTCCGACGGCTTGCGCGATCCGGCCGCATCCGCGACAAGCACCGTCTTGTAGCCGAGGTCCACCAGACCGATCACGGTTTGCAGCACGCAGATGTGCGCCTCGCAGCCGGCCACCAGCACCGTCTTGCGCGAGGCGGGCAGCCAGCCGTCAAAACCCGGTTCGCGCGCTGACGAAAAGTGCATCTTCTGGAACGTGGCCTGGACCTGCTCGCGCAACGGGTCCACGGTGACGCCCAGCATCTTGCTGTGGTGCTCGGTAGCCACAACCGGCACATCGAGCAACCGCGCCGCCTGCGCCAGCTTGTGCGCGGCGTTCAGCACGGCGTCGCCTTCGTGGATGACAGGCATCAGGCGGCCCTGCATGTCGACAATCAACAGGGTGGAATCGGAGGCGGACAGCAGCATGGTGAGGAACTCCTGGGGGCAAGGGGTCAGCATAACGCTGTGGAGCGGTGTCTGACACCCCTGCAAACACAGGACCGATTCGGGCGTCTGACACAAAAAAATCCCGGCACCTGGCCGGGATTCCTGGCATTCAGCTGGTGTCAGACACCAGCAGGGGCGTTTTACTTCAATGCCTTGTACCGCAGGCGCTTGGGCTTGGCGCCCTCTTCGCCCAGGCGGCGCTTCTTGTCGGCTTCGTATTCCTGATAGTTGCCGTCGAAGAACACGACTTGCGAATCGCCTTCGAAGGCCATGATGTGCGTGGCGATACGGTCCAGGAACCAGCGATCGTGGCTGATGACCATGACGCTGCCGGGGAACTCGAGCAACGCATCTTCCAGGGCGCGCAGGGTTTCGACGTCGAGGTCGTTGGACGGTTCGTCAAGCAGCAGGACGTTGCCGCCGGCGATCAGCGTCTTGGCCATATGCAGGCGGCCGCGTTCGCCGCCCGAGAGCTGGCCCACGACCTTGTTCTGGTCGCCGCCCTTGAAGTTGAAGCGGCCCAGGTAGGCACGCGACGACATCTCGAACTTGCCGACGGTCAGGATGTCGGCGCCATCGGACACGGCGTCGAACACCGTCTTCTTGTCTTCCAGCGCGTCACGCGACTGGTCGACGAAGGCGAGCTTCACGGTCTGGCCGATCTTGACTTCGCCCGAATCCGGCTGCTCGCGGCCGGCGATCATGCGGAACAGCGTGGACTTACCGGCGCCGTTCGCGCCGATGATGCCGACGATGGCGCCCGGCGGCACCTTGAAGCTGAGGTTGTCGATCAGCAGACGATCGCCGTAGGCCTTGCTGACGTTGTTGAATTCGATGACCTCGTTGCCCAGGCGCTCGCCCACCGGAATGAAGATTTCCTGGGTTTCGTTGCGCTTCTGGTATTCGTACGAGGACAGTTCCTCGAAACGCGCCAGACGCGCCTTGGCCTTGGCCTGACGGCCCTTCGGGTTCTGGCGCACCCACTCCAGTTCCTTCTTGATGGTCTTCTGGCGCGCCGATTCGGAGGACTCTTCCTGCTTGAGGCGGTCTTCCTTCTGTTCCAGCCACGAGCTGTAGTTGCCCTTCCAGGGAATACCGTAGCCGCGGTCCAGTTCGAGGATCCATTCGGCCGCGTTATCCAGGAAGTAGCGATCGTGGGTCACGCCGACGACGGTGCCGGGGAACTTGTGCAGGAACTGCTCCAGCCACTCCACGCTTTCGGCGTCCAGGTGGTTGGTGGGTTCGTCGAGCAGCAGCATGTCGGGCTTGGACAGCAGCAGGCGGCACAGGGCCACGCGGCGCTTTTCACCACCGGACAGGTTGCCGACGGTGGCATCCCAGGGCGGCAGGCGCAGCGCGTCGGCGGCGATTTCCATCTGGTGTTCGATGTCGTCCGCGCCGCTGGAGGCGGCGGCGGCGATGATGGCTTCGAGTTCGGCCTGTTCAGCGGCCAGCGCGTCGAAGTCGGCATCGGGTTCGGCGTAGGCGGCGTAGACCTCGTCCAGGCGCTTCTTGGCGGTGACGACGGCGCCCAGGCCTTCTTCAACCGCCTGGCGGACCGTGTGCTCGGGGTTGAGCTGCGGTTCCTGCGGCAGGTAGCCGATGTTCAGGCCCGGCATGGGCACGGCTTCGCCTTCGATCTCGCGGTCGACGCCCGCCATGATCTTCAGCAGCGTCGACTTGCCCGAGCCGTTCAGGCCCAGCACGCCGATCTTGGCGCCAGGAAAAAACGAAAGCGAGATATCGCGCAGGATCTGCCGCTTGGGCGGCACGATCTTGCCGACGCGGTTCATGGTGTAGACGTATTGGGCCATGGGCTCGTAGGTGAGATATAGCTGAGAAACCGTTGATTGTAGGCCGGATCCCTGACCGGCGTGCGGCAGCGGTGATCCGGCCCCATCTCGCCTTGATCTGGCCCTTCGCCAGCCTTCAGCTGGCCTTCTCGGCCCGGCCCGGCAGACCCGGCGTGCGCATCTGCGCCAGCATCACGCCGGCCAGCGCCAGCGCACCGCCCGCGATGTGAAACAGATGCGGCTTTTCATCGAGGAACAGCGCCGCGATGGCCACGGTGAACACCGGCATGACGTTCAGGAAGATGCTGGCGCGATTGGGGCCCAGGTGGCGCACGCCCTGCATCCACAGATACGGCGCAAACAGCGACGGAAACACCGCCGCATAGAGCACCAGCGGCACGTTGGCGGCATTGAGCGGCGACGGCGCCGCCATCAGAAAGGCGGGAAGCTGGAACAGAATGCCGAATGCGACCTGCACATATAGCGACTGCCACGGCCCCACGGGCAGCGCCCACCGACGCAGCAGCACGCCATAGAGGGCATAGGCCAGCGCGCCCAGCCCCATCAACACGTCGCCGTGGTTGGCGCCTACGGACAGCAGCCGGGCCGGGTCGCCCTCGCCGATCAGCAGCGCCAGTCCGGCCAGCGACACCAGGCTGCCCAGCACCGCCATGGCCGTGGGGCGCTCGCGCATGATGACCGCCATGACGGCGATGGTCATGAGCGGGATCATCGCGGTGATGAAGCCCATGTTGGTGGCGGTGGTGGACGCGGCCGCCACATACGCCAGCCCCTGGTACAGCGCCATGCCCAGTCCGCCCAGCACCGCGAACTTCGGCAGGTGCGCCAGCACCTGGCGGCGTTGCGCCCAGACACCGGGCAGCGCAAACGGGGTCAGGACGATGCCCGCCAGCGCCCAGCGATAAAAGCCGATGGCCGCCGGCGCGATGACGCCCGCGGCCATCTTGGTGACGATCATGTTGACCGACCAGATCAGGGCGGCCAGAAGCGGAAACAGGAAAAATCGGAGGGGAAGCTGCGGGGCGTCGGAGCGCATGGATGAAACGGGAAGGCAGAAAGACGGAAGCAGGCCAGTGTAGGCGCCGTCCGACCCGCTGTATACGTCACTGATATGTTGGCGCCCCGGCGCGCCATCCGAAGACCGCCCGCGTTTCTTCGTAATCCAAGCGCCCGATGCACCGCAGCGCGGTTCGCGCGACAATAGCGCCTGACGTATCTGCCGTGCCGTCGCGGCTTCATCGCGCCCAGGAACCTTCATGTCCGCCTCTGCCACTCCTCCCGCTTCCTTGACCCATTTCAGCGCACCCGAACTGGACATGCTGGCCAAGACCGCGGATGCACTCAGCGCCTATCTGGGCAAACCCGTGCTGGCGGAAGTGGTGCTGGGCGATGAAGGCACCGAATGGGTGACCTACGGCGTCCCAATGGACGAGAAGGCCGAGACGGACGAGGAACAGACGCACGTGCAGATGGGCGGGCCGGGCGCGCGCCTGCTCGGCAACCGCGGCGGCCTGCCGCAGTCCGACGATGACACCTACGACTGTCTGTACCTGTGGGCGATCCAGATCTCGCTGAACGACGGCGAGCGCTTCATCAAGCTGGACCACGACGGTGAAGAATCCGCCTGGTCCGACAACCTGGAAGACGTGCTGCCCTTTGCCCTGACCGAGGAACCGCAGCCGGATCCCGATGAGGAAGACGAAGAAGACGACGGCGCGGACGACGAAGACGACGACACGCCGTACGACGACGTCCACAACCACAACCACCGCCATTGAGCGGCGCGCCGCGGCCCGGGCAGGCGCCCGGTCCACGGCGTTTGCAGGATCACACGGTGATCCGGCCTTCCTCGACCGCGTGGCAGGCCACGATCGACACCCCCGCCAGCTTCGCGACCGGCGCTTCGGCCTTGCAACGGTCGTTGGCGTGCGGGCAGCGCGGATGGAAGGTGCAACCGGACGGCGGATTCAGCGGATTGGGCACCTCGCCCGCCACCGCCGTGCGCGGCTTGCCCGCGCCGTTGATGTCCGGAATCGCCTCGAGAAGCATGCGCGTGTAGGGATGCCGCGGCCGCGCGAAGAGTTCGTCGCGCGGCGCCACTTCCACCATGCGGCCCAGGTACATCACGCCCACACGATCCGCCACGTGGTGCACGACGGCCAGGTTGTGCGAGATGAACAGATACGTCAGCCCCAGCTTGCGTTGCAGGTCCTTCATCAGGTTCAGCACCTGCGCCTGCACGGACACATCCAGCGCCGAGGTGGGCTCGTCGCACACCAGGAATTCCGGATTGACCGCCAGCGCGCGCGCGATCGAGATGCGCTGGCGCTGCCCGCCCGAGAACTGGTGCGGATAGCGGCTCTGGTCCGCGGGATCCAGGCCCACCTGCCGCAGCAGTTCGCCCACGCGCGCCACGCGGTCCGCGGGCGACATCTGCGTGTGCGTCAGCATCGGCTCGGCGATGATGCGGCCCACGCGCCAGCGCGGATTCAGGCTGGCATAGGGATCCTGGAAGATCATCTGCAGGCGCTTGCGCAAGGCGCGCCCGCCGGGTTCCGACATGCGCGACAGCGGCTGGCCGTCGAAGTGGATGTCGCCGCGCGTCAGGCCATACAGCCCGACCAGCATGCGCGCGACCGTGGATTTTCCACAGCCGGATTCACCCACCAGCGCCAGCGTTTCGCCGCGGGCGATGTCGAACGACACGCCGTCCACCGCGCGCAGCATCACTTTGGGCTTGCGCGCCAGCGCGCGCTCCAGCCAGGGCGGCGATACGTCGAACCAGCGGGCCGCGTCCTTTACTTGAACCAAGGGCGTGCTCATGCGGCCACCTCCAACGTATTGCCTTTGTCATGCAGCCAACAGGCCGCGCGCGACGTGCCCGCAGGCATCAGCTCGGGGCGGTCGTGCGCGCAGCGCGGCAGGCGCTGGCCGCAGCGGGGATTGAACGCACAGCCCGGCGGAATGGCGTTCAGGCGCGGCATGCTGCCGTCGATCTGCACCAGCCGTTCGGTGTGGCCTTCCAGCGTGGGAATGGACCCCATCAGTCCCGACGTATAGGGATGGCGCGGTTTGTGGATCACGTCGGCCACCGGCCCGATCTCGGCCACGCGGCCGGCGTACATCACCGCCACGCGGTCGGCGGTCTCGGCGATGACGCCCATATCGTGCGTGATCAACATGACCGCCGTGCCGTTTTCGCGGCACAAGCGTTTGAGCAGTTCGATGATCTGCGCCTGGATCGATACGTCCAGCGCGGTCGTGGGCTCGTCGGCCACCACCAGTTTCGGCTCGGCGGCCAGGGCCAGCGCGATCACCACGCGCTGGCGCATGCCGCCGGAGAACTGGTGCGGGTAGTGGTCGATGCGCTCGCGCGCGGCGGGAATGCCGGTGGACGCCAGCAGCTCGACCGCGCGGTTGCGCGCCTGCGACCAGGTCATGTCCAGGTGGGTGACGATGGTTTCAGCCAGTTGCCGGCCCACCGTGTACAGCGGGTTCAGCGACGTCAGCGGGTCCTGGAACACCGCGCCGATCTCGCGGCCGCGCACGCGGCGCATCTGTTCGTCGGGCAGGTTGTCGATGCGACGGCCGGCCAGCAGGATCTCGCCGGCCGCGATGCGGCCCGGGGGTTCGAGCAGGCCGATGATGGAGGCGCCGGTCAGCGACTTGCCGGCGCCGGATTCGCCCACCACGCCCAGGACTTCGCCAGCCTGGATGGAAAAGGACACGTCGTCCAGGGCGCGTAGCGTGCCGCGGCGCGTGGGAAATTCCACGCGCAGGTTGCGGACTTCGAGTAATGCGCTCATGGTTTACCTCAGTTCAGCCGCGGGTTCAGTGCGTCGCGCAGCCAGTCGCCCAGCAGGTTGACCGACAGCACAAGCAGCACCAGCGCCGCGCCCGGGAAAATGGTGATCCACCACTCTCCGGAAAACAGGAAATCGTTGCCGATCCGGATCAGCGTGCCCAGCGACGGCGCGGTCGGCGGCACCCCCACCCCCAGGAACGACAGCGTCGCCTCGGTGATGATGGCGGTGGCCAGATGCACCGTGGCCAGCACCAGCACCGGACCCAGCACGTTGGGCAGCACGTGGCGGAACATGATGACGGGCGAGGCCACGCCGATCACGCGGGCGGCCTGCACGTATTCACGGTTCTTTTCCACCAGCGTCGAGCCGCGCACCGTGCGCGCGTACTGCGGCCAGCCGGCCAGCGCAATGGCGCCGATCAGCACCGGAAAGGCGATGATCTCGTGCAGCTCGCGCGGCACTGCCGCACGCGCCACGCCGTCGATCAGGAGCGCGATCAGGATGGCGGGGAACGAGAGCTGCACGTCGGCGACGCGCATGATGAACGCGTCGACGCGGCCGCCGGCATAACCGGAGATCAAGCCCAGGACGATGCCGATCACCATCGACAGCAGCACCGAGGCCAGGCCGATCAGCAGCGACACGCGCGTGCCGTACAGGATGGCCGAATACAGATCGCGGCCCTGGCTGTCGGTACCCAGCAGGTAGGTGGCCTGCCCGTTGGGTTCCCAGGCCGGCGGCAGCAGCGCGTCCAGCAGTTCGACCTTGGTCAGGTCGAACGGGTTGTGCGGCGCGACCCAGCCGGCCCCGAAGGAGCCGATCAACAGGGCTGCGAGCAGCAGCGTGGCGACGATGGCCACGGGCGCCCGGCGCCAGGCCCAGGCAATGTCGCTGTCCCACCAGCGTTTAAGTACGGCGCGCATCAGTGAGCCCCCCCGCGAGTCAGCCCGGAACGCAGCCGCGGGTCCACGACGAAATACAGAAGATCGACGATCAGGTTGATCACCACGAACACCAGCGCGATCAGGCACAGGTACGCGGCCATCACCGGCACGTCGGCGAATTGGACCGCCTGGATGAAGAGCAGGCCCATGCCCGGCCACTGGAACACGGTCTCGGTCACGATGGCGAAGGCGATGATGCCGCCCAGTTGCAGGCCGGTGATGGTGATGACGGGCACCATCGTGTTCTTGAGCGCGTGGCCAAAGTGGATGGCGCGGCGCTTCAGGCCCCGGGCGCGCGCGAACTTGATGTAGTCCGAGCGCAGGACCTCCAGCATTTCGGAGCGCACCAGCCGCAGCACCAGCGTCATCTGGAAGAGCGACAGCGTGATGGACGGCAAGATGAGGTGCTTCCAGCCCGTGGCGGTGAACAGGCCGGACGTCCACCAGCCCAGGCTGACGGTGTCGCCGCGCCCGTAGCTGGGCAGCCAGCCCAGTTGCACCGAGAACACCAGGATCAGCAGGATGCCGATCAGGAAGGTCGGCAGCGACACGCCCAACAGCGAGCCGGCCAGCAGCATCTGCGAAACCAGGCTGTTGCGCTTGAGCGCCGTATACACGCCCAGCGGCACGCCCACGACGAGCGCCAGCAAGGCGGCCACCATGGACAGCTCAAGGGTGGCTGGCAGGCGGGACTTCAGCAGGGTGGAAACGGGTTCGCTCTGGCGCAGGGAGATGCCGAAATTGCCCTGCACGGCGTTGGCCACGAAGTGGCCGAATTGAACGATGGCGGGCTCGTTCAGGCCCAGGCGTTCACGCAGTTCGACGCGTTCGGCATCGGTGGCGTCCTGCCCCAGCATGATGGTGACGGGGTCGCCGACGTATTGGAAAAGCACAAAGGCCAGTAGCGCGACGGTGAGCATCACCGCTACGGCCTGCAACAGGCGACGCAGTATGAAAGCGAACATAGGCGGAAAAAAGCAAGACGGCGGAACCGGGTAGGTCCCGCCGTCTGGTTAGCCTGGATCAGTCAACCTTGACCCAATCGGCAACGAGGCGGTTGTCGGCACGGTGGATGACCGTGACGTTCTTGCGCATGGCCCAGGGGATGACCTGGTCGTGCAGCGGGATGTGCCCGAAGTCCTTGGCGTGCCCTTCCAGCACGGTGATGATGTCGGCGTCGCGCTTCTTCGCATCGGTCTCGGTCTTGATGCGATCGATGATGACGTCGAGTTCCTTGTTGCTGTAGTTGCCCAGGTTGTACATGCCGTCCGCGCCCTCACCCTTGGTGCGGATCAGGTTCTGCAGCGTGTACATGGCGTCGAAAGTGGGCACGCCCCAGCCGAACAGGTAGGCGCTGGTGTCGAACGACTGCACCTTCGGGAAGTACGTGGAGCGCGGCATGGCGTTCATGGTGGCCTTGACGCCGACCTTGGCCCACATGCCCACGACGGCCTGACAGATGGCTTCGTCGTTGATGTAGCGGTTGTTCGGGCAGTCCAGCGTGAAGTTCAGCGTGCCGTCGTAGCCGGCTTCCTTCAGCAGGGCGCGGGCCTTTTCGGGATCGTAGGGCACGCGCTTGTGCACGGATTCGGCCCAGCCATGGACCTGCGGCGCGATCATCGTGCCGGTGGGGGCCGACAGGCCGCGCATCACGGCGCGCTTGATGGCGTCCACGTCGATGGCGCGGTACAGCGCTTCGCGCACGCGGATGTCCTGGAAGGGGTTCTTGCCCTTGATGTTGGAGTACTGCAGCTCGGGACGCTTCTGGTCCAGGCCCAGGTAGATGGTGCGGTATTCGTTGCCTTCGACGACCTTCTGCTGCTGGCGCAGGCGGTCCAGATCCTGGGCGGCCGGATCCAGCACGAAGTCGATTTCGCCCGACAGCAGCGCGGCGGTGCGGGTGGCGTTCTGCTTGATCGGCGTGAAGATGACTTCGGTCACGTTGCCGACCTTGTCAGCCTTGTTCCACCAGTCCTTGTTTTCTTCGAAGACCGTGCGCACGTCGACTTCGCGGCTCTTGAGCTTGTAGGGGCCGGTGCCGTTGGTGTTGCGCGCGCCGTAGGTTTCTTCCTTGTTGACGAAGTCCTGCGGCTTGGGGATGTTGTTCTTTTCGGACCAGGCCTTGTTCATGATGAACACGTTGGTCAGCTGGCGCAGCAGCACGGGGTTGGGCGCCGAGGTTTCGATCTCGACCGTCAGGTCGTCGATCTTGCGCGCTTCCTTGATGCCGGTGGTGTAGGCCTTGTAGTTCGACGTGGGCGCCATGGCGCGGTGGATCGAAAACACCACGTCGTCAGCCGTGAAGGCGGCGCCGTCATGGAACTTGACGTTGGGGCGCAGCTTGAAGCGGTACAGGGTGGGCGACACCTGTTCCCATTCGGTGGCCAGGCGCGGCGACACCTTGAAAGACTTGTCGTAGTCGACCAGGGGCTCGTAGATGTAGCTGTTGGCGGCGATCGTCATGCCTTCGTTCTGCGAGTGCGGATCGAACGTGAGGATGTCGCCCTGAGCGGCCCAGCGGAAGGTCTTGGCTTGCCCGATCGAGGGCACTGCCACGGCGGCGGCGATCGCGATAGCAATCAAAGTGCGGCGCATAAGTGTCAACTCCTGACAGTAGTCTGAATACCGGCGCGAGTGTGCCTACCCGCGAGACCCGCGTCAATTCAGGGTTTGCGCGTACCGGCGATCGTTTTCACTGTGAAACGGCAATCGGGGACGCATAAGCATGTAACGAAATAATCGGACCAAACGACGTTCGAGTGCGCGCGCGCAACAGAGGACCTATTCGTCCGGATCGATGGGCAGTTCCAACGGGACGTGCTCGGTCATCAGCACGTCAAGCATGTCGATCAGCAGCGCGGCCTTTTCTTCGCCGAAGGGCGCCAGCACCGCCTTCTGGTGCTGCAAGGCCTGATCGCACAGGCCGCCGATGAGGTTGGAGCCCTTGGCCGTGATGCAGACCCGCGTCTGGCGGCGGTCGGCTCGCACGCCGGTGCGAGCCACCAGACCGTCGGCCTCCATGCGCTGCACGACCTTGCTGAGCGTGGGCTGCTTGGTGATGGCCAGCACGGCCAGGCTGCCGATGGTTTCGCCGGCGCTGCCTTGCAAGCTGGCGAGCACGCGCCATTCGGTTACGGACAGGCCGGCGGCTTTGACCTGTTGATGGAATTCCGCCGAGATGCGCTGACTGGCCTGCGCAAGCAGATAGGCCAGGTAGCCGTCGACGAACCGGGGGCCCGTTGCGGCGGCGCGCGTGCCGCGTGGCTTATCTGCCTGCATGTTGGTTTGCTCCCACGCACCCATTTCGAAGGCCCGCCCCGTTGCCGAAAAGCGCATTGCACCACGACGGCGCAGCCGTGCGCCATGATGTACCGCAATGCTGTTGCGCAGCACAGGGTATACCCCAAATCGCAACCCGTTTTTGCACCATTGCAGCGCCCTCAATCCGCCAAAAACCTAGAGAACAACCAGTATATACACCCTTGTTTTTGCGTGATATTTTTTAATTTCCATGAAATTTCATCTTTTTTATTGACAGCTAAAACGTTGACTCCTAAAGTATTTTTCAGGCGATGTTTTCGTGGCAAGACGATGCTGCACGGCAGCACGGATTAAGGATCCCGACGGGGTCCGCGAAAGGGATCCAAGATGGCGGAAAGGTCTTTCAAGAAAGAAGTCCAGCAACTGCGCATCGGCGCGGGCGAGGAATTTCGCGGCGAAGGGATTCTTGCCGTCACGAAGGCGCTGCTGCAATCCGGCGTGGGCTATGTCGCCGGCTATCAGGGCTCGCCCATTTCGCATCTGATGGACGTGCTGGCCGACGCCAACGACATCCTGCAGGAACTGGGCGTGCACTTCGAGGCGAGCGCCTCGGAAGCCACCGCCGCGGCCACGCTGGCCGCTTCCGTCATGTACCCCATCCGTGGCGCCGTGACGTGGAAATCCACGGTGGGCACCAACGTCGCCTCCGACGCGCTGGCCAACCTGGCCTCGGGCGGCGTCACCGGCGGCGCGCTGGTCATCGTGGGCGAAGACTACGGCGAAGGCTCGTCGATCATGCAGGAACGCTCGCACGCGTTCGCCATGAAGTCGCAGATCTGGCTGCTGGACCCGCGTCCCAATCTGGAAAGCATGGTCAAGGCGGTGGAAGACGGCTTTGCGCTGTCGGAAGCCAGCAAGACGCCCGTGATGCTGCAGTTGCGCATCCGCGGCTGTCATGTGCATGGCCGCTTCATCGCCAAGGAAAACAAGCGCCCGGCGTTCAGCTTGGCACAGGCGCTGGAAAGCCCCGCGCGCGACACCAGCCGCATCGTGCTGCCGCCGGCCTCGTTCCTGCACGAGCAGGAAAAGATCAAGGAGCGCTGGCCGGCCGCCATCCGCTACATCAAGGAAAATCAGCTCAATGAGCACTTTGACGGCGACCAGGACGACATCGGCCTGATCCTGCAAGGCGGCCTGTACAACGGCGTGATCCGCGCGCTGCAGTTGCTGGGACTGGCCGACAACTTCGGCAACAGCCGCATTCCGCTGTACGTGATGAACGTGACCTACCCCGTCATCGAGGACGAGGTCATCGATTTTTGCCGCGGCAAGCGCGCCGTGCTGCTGCTGGAAGAAGGTCAGCCGGACTACATCGAGCAGAACCTGCACGCGGTGCTGCGCCGCGCCGGTGTGAGCACGCAGTTGTCCGGCAAGGACGTCCTGCCGATGGCGGGCGAATACACGACCCAGGTCATGCGCGATGGCCTGCGCGAATTCCTCAAGCGCAACCGGCCGGAATCGCTGCAGACGCATCCGGCGGTAGCGGTGGATGCGCAGGCAGAAGTGCAGCCCGAGCCCCAGCTCACCATCACCGAAATCTCGCGGCCCAAACCCGCGCGCCCTGCCGAGCAGCCCATCACCTTCCACAAGCACGTCGAAGGCCTGGCTGCCGTCGTGCCGCCGCGGCCCGCGGGCTTCTGTACGGGCTGTCCGGAGCGGCCCATATTTTCCGCGCTGACGCTGGCGCAGGAAACGCTGGGCCAGCATCACATCTCGTGCGACATCGGCTGCCATCTCTTTTCCATCCTGCCGCCCTTCAACCTGGGCGCGACGACGATGGGCTACGGCCTGGGCGCCTCCAGCGCGGCGGCCTTCAACGTGCCGGCCGCCAAGCGGCCCATCTCCATCATGGGCGACGGCGGCTTCTGGCATAACGGCCTGGCGTCGGGCATCGGCAACGCAGTGTTCAACAAGTACGACGGCGTCATCGTCATCGTCGACAACTTCTACGCATCTGCCACCGGGGGACAGGACATCCTGTCCTCGCGCGCAGACAACCCGGACCGCTCGACCAACAACCCGATCGACCAGGCCGTGCGCGGCGTGGGCGTGAAGTGGGTGCGCACGCTGGACCGGACCTACGACGTGGCCAAGGTTCGCGCCACCATCGAAGAAGCGCTGACCACCGACATCAAGGGCCCGAAGGTCATCATCGCGCAGTCCGAATGCATGCTGAACAAGCAGCGGCGCGTAAAGCCCCTGTTCAACAAGGCGGTCAAGGAAGGCAAGCGTGTGGTCAAGGAACGCTTTGGCGTGGATCCCGACGTCTGTACCGGCGACCACGCCTGTATCCGGCTGTCCGGGTGTCCGTCATTGACGGTCAAGGACAGCGGCGACCCGCTCAAGGAAGACCCGGTCGCGCACGTGGAAAGCAGCTGCGTGGGCTGCGGCAACTGCGGCGAGGTCGCGCATGCGGCCGTGCTGTGCCCCTCGTTCTACCGCGCCGACATCATCCACAACCCGACCGGCGCCGACCGCTTCCTGGCGCGCATGCGCGGCGCGGTGATCGGCTTCCTGCAACGGCGCCGCGCGGCGCGTCTGGCGCAAAGCGCACTTTGAGGAACCCAGCAACATGAACGCGGCGGTGATGCAGCAAGGCAACCCCATCAAGATCGCGATCCTGGCCATGGGCGGCCAGGGCGGCGGCGTGCTGGCCGACTGGATTGTCGACATGGCCGAGCACGCCGGCTGGTGGGCGCAGACCACCTCGGTGCCCGGCGTGGCGCAGCGCACCGGCGCGACGATCTACTACCTGGAACTGCTGCCCGAGGCCGATGTGCAACGCGCCGGCCGCCAACCCGCGCTGGCGCTGATGCCCACGCCGGGCGACGTGGATCTGGTGGTGGCGGCCGAACTGATGGAAGGCGGCCGGGCTATCCAGCGCGGCCTCGTGACGCCCGACCGCACGGTCCTCATCGCGTCGTCGCACCGCAGTTTTGCGGTCAGCGAAAAGTCTGCGCCCGGCAACGGCATCGCCGATCCCAACAAGGTGCTGGAAGCCGGCCGCGCAGCGGCCCGGCGCTTCCTGTGCTTCGACTTGCAGGATCTGGCCGACCGCGCCGGCAGCGTCATCAGCGCCAGCCTGTTTGGCGCGGTGGCCGGCAGCGGCGCCCTGCCCTTCACTCGCGACGACTTCGAGGCCACCGTCCGCCGCGCGGGCCTTGGCGTGGACGCCAGCCTGCGCGCGTTCGCACTGGGCTTCGACTCGGCCGACAAGGCGCCGGATCAGCCCGCTGCCATTGACCTCACGCGGCCCGAGCCGGACGTACCCGAGCGCGCCGCCAGCCCGCGCGCCCAAGCCTTGCTGGACGCCATCCGGCGCGATTTCCCCGCCTGTGCCCAGCCCATGCTGACCGCAGGCGTGCGCCGCCAGATCGAATTCCAGGATCTTCCCTACGCCGAAGACTACCTGCGCCGCATGAAGACCATCCGCGACCTGGATGCGCAGCACGGCGGTGACGCGCACCAATGGGCGCTGACCTGCGCCGCGGCGCGTTACGTGGCCACCGCCATGGCCTACGACGACGTGATCCGCGTGGCGGACCTGAAGACCCGGGGCACGCGCTTTGACCGCGTGCGCACGGAAGTCGGCGCGCGTGCCGGCCAGCTCGTCGACACGACCGAGTTCATGCATCCCCGGCTGGAAGAAATCTGCGGCACGTTGCCGATGCGGCTGGGCCGCTGGCTGGAAAATTCCAAGGCCTTCGGCGGCTTCGTCGAACGCCGGCTCGGCAAGGGCCGCCGTCTGCGCAGCGGCACGCTGGGCGGATTCCTGATGCTGTACACACTGGCCGGCATGCGGCGTTTCCGCCGCAGCACGCTGCGCCATCAGATCGAAACCGAATCGCTGGAATCGTGGCTGGCGCTGATCGCGCGGCTGACCCCGCGCGACTACGCGCTGGCTGTCGAGACCGTCAACTGCCGCCGCCTGGTCAAGGGCTACAGCGACACTCATGTGCGCGGCGGCGGCAAGTACCGGCAGCTCATCGCGGCCGCGGACCAGCTGGTTGGCCGCCCCGATGCCGCCGACGCGCTGCGCGCGCTGCGCGACACGGCGCTCGCCAACGTGAAATGCGAGCCCATGGAACGCCAGATCGCGGAAAAACTGGCCGCCTGAGGCCGACACCAGAAAGAGACAGACATCGTGCAGACACTCAAACTGATCGTCCGGGAAGTCCGGCAGGAATCACCGCTGATCCGCTCGTTCCGGCTGGCGCGCGAAGACGGCGGCACGTTGCCCGCGTTTGGCCCCGGTGCGCACCTGAAGGTGACGGTGCCGGGCCTGCGCGATCCGCGCTGCTATTCGCTGGTGCAGCTGGCGCCGGAAGCGGGCCGCTTTGCCGAGCCGGCGGAATATCGCCTGGGCGTGCGGCTGGAAGACCCCAGCCAGGGCGGATCGCGCCACATGCACACGCTGGCCGAGGGCGACGTGCTGACCGTGGAAGGCCCCAAGAACGACTTTCCGCTGCATGAATCCCCCGCGAGCGATGAGCCGGTCGTGCTCATTGCGGGCGGCATCGGCATCACGCCCATCGCGTCCATGGCCGCCGCGCTCAAGTCCGCCGGCCGCGCCTTCCATCTGCACTATTGCGGCCGCAGCAAGGACCAGCTTGCCTTCCTGCCTGAACTGCAGGCGCTGGCGGGCGGCGACCTGACGCTGCACGCCGACGACGATCCGTCCTGCCGGTTCGATCTGCAGGCGCTGCTTGCCGCGTCCAACCCGCGCCAGCACCTGTACGTCTGTGGTCCGAAGGGCCTGATCGACGCCGTCATCCAGGGCGCGCACGCGCGCCACTGGCCCGACGCACACATCCATTTCGAACTCTTCACCACGGCCGCCGCGCAAGCCGGCGACCAGGCCTTCGAAGTCGAACTCCGCCAGTCCGGCCGCGTGCTGACGATTCCCGCCGACAAGACCATCGTCGAGGTCATGGAAGACGAAGGCTGCGACCCGATGTACGACTGCAAGCGCGGCGAATGCGGCGTCTGCCAAGCCACCGTGCTGGAAGGCGAGCCCGATCACCGCGACTACTACCTGTCCGATACCGAGAAGGCCAGCGGCAAGATCATCCAGATCTGCATCTCGCGCGCCAAGTCCGCGCGCCTGGTGCTGGACCTGTAAGCCCGACGAGGAAGCCATCATGGCCAAATACCGCGACAATCCCGACGCCATCCGCGCGCTGCTCCGCGACACCGAGGTGCACAAGGACCTCTTCATCGACCAGGAACTGTTCGACCTGGAAATGGAGCGCCTGTACGCCAACACCTGGGTCTTCGTCGGCCACGACAGCCAGGTGCCCAATTCGGGCGACTACGTCACCACCACCGTCGGCAACCAGCCCGTGGTGATGGTGCGCCACAGCGACAAGACGGTGCGCGTGCTGCACAACCGCTGCCCGCACAAGGGCACCATGGTCGCGGGCGAGGCCTGCGGCAACACGGGCAAGTTCTTCCGCTGCCCTTATCACGCCTGGACCTTCAAGACCGACGGCAGCCTGCTGTCGATCCCGCTGAAAAAAGGCTACGAAAACACCGGCCTGGAAAACTGCGAAGCCAGCCAAGGCATGGCTGCCGTCAAAGACGTGCGCAATCATCGCGGCTTCGTGTTCTGCCGGTTGAATCCGGAAGGCCAGTCGTTCGAGGAATTCTTCGGCGACTCGCTTTCCACGCTGGACAACATGGTGGATCGGTCGCCTGAAGGCCGCCTGGAAGTCGCGGGCGGCGTGCTTCGCTACATGCACCGCTGCAACTGGAAGATGCTGGTCGACAACCAGACCGACACCTGCCATCCGATGGTCGCGCACGAATCGTCGGCGGGCACGGCCGTCAAGGTCTGGGAACAGGCGCCCGAAGGCACGCCCAAGCCGATGGCGGTGGAACTATTCGCGCCGTTCATCTCGCCTTACGAGTTCTTCGAGAACATGGGTATCCGCGTGTGGGAAAACGGCCACGGCCATACGGGCGTGTCGGACTCGATCCATGCGTCGTATTCCGGCATTACCGGCTATTGGGAATCGATGGTCGAGGCTTATGGCGAGGATCGCGCCAAAAAGATCCTGGGCGATGTGCGCCACAACACCGTCTATTTCCCCAACATCATGGTCAAGGGCCCGATCCAGACGCTGCGGATCTTCAAGCCGATTGCCGCCGACCGCACGCTGGTGGAATCCTGGACCTTCCGCCTGGTGGGCGCGCCGGACCTGCTGCTGGAGCGCACGCTCATGTACAACCGGCTCATCAATGCGCCGACGTCCGTGGTCGGACACGACGACCTTGAAATGTACGAACGCGCGCAGGACGGCCTGCATTCGCGTGCGCGGGACTGGGTGAACGTGGGCCGGCTCTATGCGCCCGGCGAAGCGGACCAGAAGAACGTCGTCACCAATGGCACCAACGAATGGCAGATGCGCAACCAATACCGCGCATGGGGCCGCTACATGACCGGACCGGAGTCGGTATGAGCGCAAGCGACCGCGAGTTGATCGATTTTGTCTACGCTGAGGCGCGCCTGCTGGACGAGCTGCGCTTCGAAGACTGGCTGGACCTGTACACCGAGGACGGCTACTACTGGATGCCGCTGGCGCATGGCCAGACCGATGCGAAGCTGCATGCCTCGCTAATGTACGAGGACAAGCTGCTGCTGCGCGTGCGGGTGGAACGGCTGGCGGGCCAGCGCACGTTTTCGCAGCAGCCCAAGAGCCGCTGTCATCATTTGCTGCAGGCGCCCACGGTCGAACATGACCATCCCGAGGCCGCGCCATCCGAGGGGCGTCACGTCGTGCGCACCGCCTTCCATTACGTCGAGACGCGGCAGGACGCGCAGACGCTGTATGCGGGCTGGGCGACGCATCACCTGGTGGAGCAGGACGGCGCGCTGCGCATCCGCTTGAAGCGCGTGGACCTCGTCAACTGCGACGCGGCCTTCGGCAACATCCAACTGTTCATGTAGGAGCGGACCGTGACCGCCACCGTCCACCAGGCCTTTGCCGACACCGNNCCCCCCCCCCCCCCGGCGCCCAGCCGTTCCTGTGCATCCTGCCCGAAACCGCAGAGGCCTATGGCATCGCTGCGGGGGAACTGACCTATGCCGCAGCGGCCGATGCCATCGAAACGCTGCGCGCCGCGTATGCCGCCGCCGGCTACGGCCATGGCCACCGCGCGGGCCTGCTGCTGGAGAACCGCCCCGCCTTTTTTCTGCACTGGTTCGCGCTGAATGCGCTGGGCGTGTCGGTCGTGCCGATCAACCCGGACCTGCGCGCCGCCGAACTGGAATACCTGGCCGGCCACTCCGAGATCGCGCTGGCGGTCGCCCTGCCCGGGCGCCACGCGGACCT